>JAHOYU010000001.1 GCA_019038625.1 Candidatus Latescibacterota bacterium
GTCCGTACTGGTATAGAGCGATCCTGTATTCAGGGTGATCGGGATAGTCGTTCATAAATCCCGAGTATCTCCTCCCGGCCTCGACATAGTCCTTCCTGTTGAACCACGCGTGAGCCAGAGTCAGGCTGGCGGCACTCATGTTTCCCCAGTCATCCTGAGCCCGGTATCTCGCCAGAAGACGTTCCTCGGTCTTAATCGCCAGGTCCTCGCGACCCTGACGGGAATAGGTCCAGGCGAGGAGCCGATTAGCTTTTATCCCGACATTATCATCCGGGAATTCCCTGAAAAGCTTTGCGAGAGTCTCCTGTGCTTCCGGGTAACGCGCCTGTTCCGCGAGAGCGTCCGCGTCCAGAAGGAGAGCCCATGCTCTCCATCTGGAACTGCTCGGCGGCATTCTGTGGAGCACCAGATGGGGTGCGCCCGAAAGTTGTCCCATATCTCCCGTCTGGTGGTATGAATATTCCAGGAGACACAAAGCAGCTTCGGCCAGTTCCTGATGCTCCGAATTGTTGAAGACATAAGTCCCTTCCACATCCTCTCCCCAGTACCTGTCCATGATAAGCTGAAAATAGGGAGCCGCCGCCAGGGGAAGTCCCTGTTCAAGCAATCCCACTCCGGCCAGATATACAGCGGCCGGAGCTTCGGAAGCATATGGATAACCGGACGCCACAGCCTGGTAGGTGCTGTTCGCCTCAGCATGCCTGCCGAGAGCGTCTACGCATCTGGCGCTTCGATAAAGAGCGCTTCCTGCAAGTCCGTGATCAAAATGTTCCGATAATACAAGATTGAAGTCTATCACCGCGTCCTCGAAGCGGCCGAGCCACCAGTTCATCTCACCCAGGGCGAACCTCGCCCTCGCCTTGATGTCTTCCGACTCCCCACTACTGCTCGAAGTATCTATTTGATCTGTCGGATTTTCGGAATGATCATATCCCGCCACATTCCTCATCAGGGCCATACCATGTTCGATCCGGCCCCCGAGGAACTCAGACATCGCTTCCAGAAGGAGAGCTTCATTCCTTATATCATCCCGGCCCGACCGCTCGGCAAGCCGGTGAAAGCTCGCGGCTGCGGAAAGATAGTCCTCCCTGCTCGACATGATGTTTGCCTTCGCGAGCGATGCGTACCCCGCAAGATCGGATGAGGGAAATTCCCTTACAAACCTGTGATAATCACGAGCAGCACCGAACTCGTCTCCCATCTTCTCCCTGCTCATCGCGCTCAGAAAAGTAGATCCTTCAGATTCGAGCCTCTCCACTTTCATTCGCTCCATTATCGAAAAGGCTCCTGCAAAATCTTCCCTGTAATACCTTACGGAAGCTTCTGCCAGCATCAGTCCGGGGTCACCGGCCATCCACTGGTACTTCTTCTTTAATGAGACGAGTGCGACTGATGCGGCACCGAACTCTTCCCGCCTGATCATATTCCAGATCGCTCCCATTTGCGCTTCGGCATCAAGCGGGCCTGCTTCGTACAACTCGGACCATTTTTTCCATAGAGTAGCTGCCTGCGTTTCTTCTCCCGCACTTTCCAGAGATCTTATCCGCAGATACATCGCGTCATCCGGAAAAACACCTTTCCTGTAGAGTTTCTCCGCCCTGCGAAAAGATTCTTCGGCCCCGAAATAATCTTCCGTGATAAACAGAGCCTCTCCACGAAGCATGAATATACCGGCCAGGACGTCATCCCTGATCCCTCCGGTCCGAATGGTCTCAAGCTTCCCAAGCATCTCCTCTGATACGGCACGAAGATCATCGTTCGAACGGAGTCTTGCTCCCTCCAGTTCTCTTCCCCCGCTATTGATCAGGTTCATCGCCCTGGCATCGATCTTCGTTTTTTCTGCTCCCGCAGGACTTCCCAGTGCCATCAGGGTCAAAGCCACGACTACCAGCGCTACGATCATGGAGCTCCTGGTGATTATTGAAAATGTCCCTGGTCTTCCTGAGTTAGTTTCTGACATCGTTTTCCTTTTCTACTGTTCGGAACCCTCGATCCCTTCATCCCCGTCCACATCGCCGGCATCCCGGCGCCCGACTACAACGGGGACCTTCACCTGCGGAATACTCGTATCTATCTCCACTGTCCCTGGTCTTCCTGATATCGTCATCCCGCCCGCATCGATAATAGTCAGTCTATACGTGTATATACCGTCCGGCACCGGCGTTCCCGTTCCCGCCTTACCGTCCCACATGATATGAGCAGGAGGAGTCCCCCTGCCGCCGAACATGCGTACTTTCTTGTCGAACTTGTCGATTACCGAGAGTTCCCACCTGCTGACATCTTTCCTCGTCCTCGAACTGAGATGAAACTTCGTCACAGACCTGCTGCCCAGAGGCGAGAATACCGACGGTTCGGCTTTCGACTTTGCGAAGAAGCCACCAAAAGCATAGTTCACGCTGAATCTGTGAGTGACACCGAGTTCGTGATTCTCCATTCCATAATCCAGTCTTACGTCCCGCGGCAACCTGAAACAGAAACCTCCGGCAGGGGACAAGGCGTTCAGCCCGAGCCTCAGGCCCAGAGACTGGTTCACCCAATACTCGGTGCCAGCGTGGAAACTGGTCTCGATTCCTGATATCCTGACTATCTCACCTGTAACGGCTGCTCTGCCTGAAAGGATCTGCAGGGCGAACCCTCCCCTGAACTCCACAGGATAACTTTCGTCTGTATCCCGAAGCGACAGGGAGGGGCCGCCTATGTTGAGCAGTGATGCACCGAGACTCAACCCCGGCATCACCCTGGCCATGATCCCCAGGTCGATACCGATCCCCGTATCATTGAACTCATCCATAGACTGTCTGAGGACCTTCAAGTTTCCACCAACGGATAGAAATTGATAGAGGTCATGAGAAGCCGAGAGAATGAATGCCATATTGCTTTCGTTGAACGATCCGGTGACTTCGTTAAACTCGTTGGTCTTTTCGAATGTGCCCGAACTCAAAGAAAGTATCGACAACCCAAGAGTCGGGAACCTAGTGCCTGGAACAGCAAAGCTGAAACTCGTTATCGAAGTCCCCTCGAACAACCTTGCGGTCTCCAGATACACCTCATTGCGATAGAGCTGCGTAAGGCCGGCCGGATTCCATACCATACCGATCGGTTCATCGGCGATTGCGGTAAATGCTCCCCCAAGGCCCATCGACCTTGCGCTCCTGAAGTGAGTCAGCCAGTCTCCCGTCATTCCAGCATTCTCTTCACTGCCCCAGGCCTCGTCACAGGCCGCGGGCAGGAGGGACAGAACGACTGCAGTCGACAGGACCATAATCATTTTCTTACTATTGAAACGGAACATCGCCGGATCCTCCCGTGTTACCTGACAACGCCTATCCTGCGGCGCATCGTATGTATTGTCTCTCCTGAACGGACCGCTTCGATAAAGAGTACATAGCCGCCACTGGCGACCAGGGTCCCCCTGCCGTTACGCCCGTTCCACTGTATTTCGTTCAAGCCGGACAGCCCACCCGGGCTTCCGGAGGCATATGTCTTTCTGAAAACAAGCCCTCCACTCAGAGTAAATAGCTTCATCGTCACAGCGGCCTCATCATCGAGCATATAAGCGATCGTGGTAGGGACCTCTCCCGGATGGAAGGGATTCGGATAGTTTGTCACCGACCCGCCAGGTGAATTCGGATCCACATGGGCCGTTTCGATATTCATGGAAACGTCGAACTCGCCGGATATGACAAGTATCGTCCCGATCTCCGGTTCATACGAAGACCTGAACTCCGCTCTGGCCAGTCCCAGTTCGTCGGTGTACTCGTCGATCTGGATCAGTTCTCCACTACTACCGGCGAGATGGAACAAAACAGGCTGCCCGGGAACGCCATTCCCGTACTGATCCAATACACTGGCAGTCACGATTGTACTCTTCCTGCTGCCGACCCATGGCTCGGCACTTTCCACGGTGAGAAGTGAAGGCGGCCCCGGGTCGACCTCGATGACGTTCGTCAGGCCCGGCGCGTTCCCGTCACTGTCACTGATTATGAGCAGGATCGGCTCCGCCATGGTATATGTCTGCCTGATCGTCCTCTTTCCCTGTAGAAGCTGGAACTGGGGAATGAGCAGAGTCCCTCCTCCGGGCTCGCCGTTATCGGCATTGAGTACGCCAACGGTAGCGAAAGAATTGATTTCCTGCATAACTGCTCCCGCATCGTTCGTCACTTTTACTTCGAGAGTGAACGACTCACCCGCTATTACCCTGGCCGGGTCGACTGCGACCTCGTAATGGAACCCGTTGTTGATAGCCCGCACCTGAGTCAAAGCCTCTCTCATCGAAGAGATCGAAACGTTCCTTGCCGTAAGAAGCTGGTACCCACCGGTGGAAAGCCTTACCACTATCTCGGCGACACCATCATTCATCGCCGTTCCACCGGGCAGTTCTGCCAGCGGATCGGTGGTGACGATCTCGATTATATCGACGACCCCGCCGGTCGGATTCCACCAGTCGTCGGTGGCAACGATCTTCAGCGTGAATGAATAACTGATCGACTGATCGAGAGGAGCTCCGGCCTTGCCTGTTTCCGAACCCGGGACCGGCTCTTCGCCGGGAGCAAGCATGATTATCTGTGTATACGGTCCGGGCCGTACCGAAAATTCATTTGAAAAAACTGGTTCCTCTTCAGCATCTATATCCGAAACGGTTATCGTGTGAGGACCCGCCCTGTAGAATGTCGTCGTCACATAAGCCTCTCCGCCGGAAAGCCTCACTACTTCAGGAATGTCCGCGAAGGCATCTGTCGGGACGATCGATATAGTCCCGTTCATATCGGGTACAGTGTTCCACCAGGAGTCGACTGCCCTCAAAAGCAGGTCGAACCTTGCACCCGCCGACTGCGCCGCAGGCTCTCCTTCAAACCCCGGCTCCATCCCCCCTGTAGGAATTTCACCCGGCAGGATGACCTGCAGTCCGGCATATTCACCGGGCAGGACTTCAACCGGGTTGCTCGTCCCGATATTCGGAGGAACGACAAAATCTATGCATGAGAAAAGGACTTCTACAGACGATCCAAAAAAAGTCATCTCTCCGGTCCACCTGCCACCCGAAAACCTGACTGTCTCCGGCGAAATGCTTCCCGGACCGGTGTCCGCGGCAAGCATGGCATATCCGTTATATCCGTCTATGAGTTCGCCATCGCCGTCGATGACGTTTATTGTCACCAATACCGGCACGCCGGCAGTGAGTGGCCCGGCAACCGGCTCGATGACAAAAGAAGGTTCGTCGGAGATCACGGGAATGCCCCCGGTCGTCATCCCAGCAATATCGCAGTCTGTATCATCTGTTATGGTAAATGTCTGGGTGCCCGGCGTTACGAGCACTGTACTGAAAGAGACGTATCCGTCTTCGAGCAGCCCCGTGAGAGGAGAAGCCGCAGCATGGTCGCTTGTAACGAGCCTGACTGCATCGGATGCCTGCACCCTGTTCCAGTACTCGTCTGTCGCGAAGATCTCGACCTTGAAATAATATCCACTCAGCTGGGTCGCGGGCTCTCCCGTGAGACCCTGCAGAGTCCCGGGATCTCGCGTCTGTCCCGGCACGACTATCTGGAGCCTGGCAAAATCGCCGGGAAGCACGGTAAAACAGTTGCTCATACCCTGGATCACGGGACTGTCGCCGGAGACTCCCGATATCCTGACGCTTCCGCCTGTACACTCTGTCATAGACTCGTCGGCCAGAAAAAGGGTCATCATACCGGACCATTCGCCCCCGAAAAGATCTATCGATTCAGGCTGGATCCTTCCCTCGCCGAGACTCGTGATCTGGCTCAGAGAGACTGATTCGGAAAAACCATCGACCGTGTTCCCATTATGATCGACCGCCCTTACTTCCACGGCGAAAGGCGATCCGGCTCTCCTGCCCGCATCTATCACGGAAAAGACTATCCGTTCCGTATCACCCGTCCCCCCGATCACATCGATCTCCGATGATGTCGCCGAGTAATGCTCTCCATCCGTAAGATCGCATGCGGTAATGGTAAAAACCCCGGGGGAATTCAAGATGACCGTAACGACCAGCTGGCCTCCGATCATCGGCTCGGCAGGAGGCAGATCGGCGATCCCGTCCGAAGAGGTTATTCTGAAAACATGTTTGACCGAGGTCACCGTCTGCCAGTCATCATCACATGCCCTTACCAATACCTGAAAAGGGACACCGACGACCTGGGACTCCGGATACCCTGTCATCCCCGATGCGTCTCCCGGCGCTGCTGATTCTCCAGGCACAAGGACCTGGAGCTTCGAATATGGACATGAAAAGGCCTGGGCCGTTAACACCGCCAGTGTCGCCGTCGCAGCTGTAAGTATCAGCATCATCCGTCTGACATTCATCGGCATCCTGTTCACGATTCTCACCTCTGATTATTGTATGCACCGGAATACCGGCCTGTTTCAGCCCGGATCTTTCCGGTTCGACTGGAGACCGTGAGATTTCAGCACCTGTCTTCTCACGGCCGTTTCTTCATTTCACCGGTCAGAACGGCAAGACATATGCCATGGGAAAAGCTTCCGGCACAACCTGCAGAACCTCCCGTCTAACATGAAAATCAATAGAGTCTTGGAAGAAACCCGGGGCTGAACAGACAGTTATCATCAAGTACATGAGGCCAGGATCTGCGGCATTGATTTCCCCTTGGGTAGGAAATTTTTTCATCCGAAACCAATCCCGGAGTCAATTTGATAATCCTCCCGAAATCGGAGAAATCTGATAAAGCCATAGACCCCGTCTGCCGATGAAGATAGCAAGGAGATAAATATTAACTTTCGGAGGCAGTCGAAATGGGATCTACCACTGAGATATATGACTCCAGCATTCTTAATGAGTGTCTCGATGGTGACAAAGAAATGATAACCGAGATCATCGAGGGATATTTCGATGACATGGCCGGCAGGATGGACGAAATGGTCGTAGCTATATTGTCATGTGATGCTGAATTGATACACAGGACCGGGCATTCGATTAAAGGCGCGAGCGCCAATATCGGCGCGAAAGAAGCCAGCTCGGTAGCCTCTGAGATAGAAAAAGCCGGAAAAGCTGGAAATATCGAAAAGGCGAAAACACATTTCGAGGAATTCAAAACAGCATTCTCAAGACTCGAATCTCACCTGGGGAAATAGTCTTCGAGTCTAGTCCGGGAAAACAGAGTGACATGTCAGGGGAAATGCTCGAGGTCAGATGTGGAACCTGTCCCTCAAACTATTCTTCAATCCATCCGTCGCGCAGACGGATGATCCTGTCACCATAGGCAGCGTTCTTCTCTGAATGCGTCGCCTGAATAATGGTAGTGCCCTCAGAGTTGAGTTTCTTGAACAATTCCATTATCTCTTCGCCCTGCTCTGAATGAAGATTGCCCGTGGGTTCGTCGGCAAGTACCAGCTTGGGTTTTGCGATGAGCGCTCTCGCGACTCCGACCAGCTGCTGCTGTCCACCGGATAGCTGACTCGGGAAAAGGTCTTTCTTCCCCACTATTCGGAACCGGTCCAGCGTATCGCAGACCATGCTCTTGCGCTCTGAACCTTTGATCTTCTTGTACAGCAGAGGTGTCTCCAGGTTTTCGTAGACGGTGAGGTCATCGATCAGATGAAAGCTCTGAAAGACATAACCGAAAAACTTGTTGTACAGGGCAGATCTCTTCTTGTCATTCAGGAGATGGACCTTCTCATCGAAGAAGACATAATCCCCGTCTGATGGTGTATCGAGCATCCCCACAATATTAAGCAAAGTAGTCTTGCCGGAACCCGAAGGGCCCATCACTGTAATAAACTCGCCTTCCTTTATATCGAGGTCGATCCGCCTGAGGACATAGGTCTTTACAATCCCCGCGGAGTAGAATTTAGTGATGTTTCTCAGCTTTATCATCTGACGCTCCTCATCCTTGACTGCTTATCAGCAATATCTTGTATAGCCCTTCAGACAGAATCCCATAATAGTCACACTTTCACTACTCATATTTAATCGCTTCGATCGGGTTTCTGTTAGCGGCCTTCATGGCCTGGAAACTGACCGTACCAAGAGCGATGACCAGTGCGCCGACTCCCGCCCTGATGAAGATCATCGGACTCATATCGGTCCTGAAAGCGAAGTTCCTGAGCCATAGGTCCATCAGGAACCAGGCTGTAGGCCAGGCGATGATGTTCGAAGCAAGCACCCACTTCGCTATGTCTTTCGTGAACAGCAGGACTATCCCGGAAACAGACGCGCCGAGGACCTTCCTGATACCCATCTCTTTGCTGCGTCGCTCTGTCATATAGGAAACAAGACCGAGAAGTCCGAGGCAGGCGATAAACACCGCAAGGATGGCGGCATAGCCAAAGAGCTTGGCGAGTCGTTGATCTTTCCCATACAACCTGTCCAGGTCTGCCTCCATGAACCGGTAAACGAAAGGCAGTTCGGGGTTGATGGCCTTCCATGTACTTTCGATATGCGCCAGGGCCTCACCTGTCCTGTCCGGATCGATCCTCGCAACCAAATAATTTCTAAAGGAAGGGCTGACCCACAACATTATCGGCTCGACCTCTCCATATAGCGATTCAAAATGATAATCCTTCACCACTCCGACAATAGTCATACGAATAGAACTGTTGCCGAACCATTTTCCCACCGGATCCTCCATCTTCATCTGTCTGACGGCAGTCTCGTTGAGGATTATCCCCGAATGAGCTCCCTCTTCTGCTCTGATCAAATCGTTATCCTGAAGGTCCCTCCCTGCTGACAGCTTTATCCCCATGGTCCGGATATAATCTTCATCTGTCCGCACAGTATTGATGAGTACCCGCAGGCCTTCCTCCCTGTCCTCCCAGTCCCAGCGGGAAGAGTTGTCTCCGCTACTGAGTGGAAGTCTGGATGTCACTGTCGTGTTTATGATCGAACTGCTTCTCGCCAGTTCGTCCTTGAGTGCCTGAGATCTTTCGACCGAATCACCGCTGAGATAGACATTCACGAGACCTTTCTCGTTATATCCGAGGTCCGAATCCCTGATGAAATCGAGTTGCCTGAAGACTACTGAAGTCCCGATGATCAACAGGATCGAGAGAGAGAACTGTATTACTACAAGGGCGTTCCTGAAGACCGTTTTCCCGGTAGCGTGCTGTCCGCCTTTCAGTACCCTGACCGCCTGGAAAGACGAAAGATATAGAGATGGATAGATACCTCCCAGTATACCGGTCGACAGAGAAATACCCAATCCCGCCATTAAAAGCGGAAGGTTATTGAAGATCGATTCGGCCAGGGTCTTTCCGGTCAGCCCGTTAAGCACGGGCAGAAGGAGTTCAGCCAGCAGGACCGCCACGACCAGAGCTATAAGTGAATTGAGGATCGATTCACCGAAAAACTGGATGATCAGGTCTCTTTTCCTTGCGCCACACACTTTTCTCAACCCGACTTCACGCGCTCTTCTCTGGGCCCTCGCTGTCGTGAGGTTCATAAAGTTGATGCAGGCGATGAGAAGGACGAACAACCCTACCAGGGCAAAGACCATGAGGTATCCTATAGAACCTGTACTCCCGTCATACCTGTACAGGTTGAAATCTTTCAGTTTCTGAAGCGAGAGGATGACATCACGCTGACCATTGTCTGTCAGGACGCCTGAGATCTGCGCCGAGATCTCCTCAGGAGCGATACCGGGCTTCAGCATCACATATGACCGGGGCCAGTTCGAGTCCCAGCTGTCAAAGGCAGAACCATACAGGCCTTGAGTATTGCTGAACGGGATCAGGATCTCCACTCTCGCAAGATGAGTGTTGGGTGGCATATCCTTCATCACACCTGTCACCGTCACCGGAATAGTGTTTTCAAGCATCATGACCTTGCCGATCGGATCTTCATCGATGAAATATTTATTGGCGATGCTCTCCGTGATCACTATAGAAGAAGGTTCGGTCAACAGAGAAGCGCGGTCTCCCCTTACAAGCTCAAACGAGAAGATATCGAAAAACGGCTGGTCTGTCAGATAGAGTCCCCGCTCAATGAAGTTCATGTCCCCGTACTTGAGAGCCCTTCCCCTTCCATAGACCAACCTCGCGGTCTCTTCGATCCCCGCGTAATGTTCCTTGAGATGGGCAGCAAGCGGCCCGGGAAGGTTGTCTGTATATAAATACCCTTCAGAATGTCCCGCCTTCTGGAATCCCCTGTAGATCCGTTCCCTGTTCTCATGAAAATCGTCTTTCCCTAATTCAGTCTTAAGGACAAGAGCAATAAGGATCGCGCAGGCAATACTGACCGCCAGGCCCGCGATGTTGATAAACGAATAGCCTTTGTACCTGCTGATGTTTCTTAATGCGATCTTGAAATAATTCCTGAACATGACTGCCTTTCAGTGGTCATTAGACCATCGGTTTGCCCTTTACATCCGTTACAACGCTTCCATCGAAGAGGTGGATGATACGGTTGCCATATTCGGCGTATGTTGGTGAATGTGTCACCATGATTATAGTTGTTCCTTCTTCGTTCAACTGAACCATAGAGTTCATCACTTCCTCACCATGCGCCGAATCGAGGTTTCCTGTCGGCTCATCTGCCAGGATCAGTTTCGGTCGGGTGATGACGGCCCTCGCTACGGCCACTCTCTGCTGCTGGCCGCCTGAGAGTTGCTGAGGAAAATGGTTCTGCCTCGGCATGAGGTTGAAACGTTCGAGGACTTCCTCAACCCTTTCCTTCCTCTGAGACGAGGGGACGTTCTGATATAGGAGGGGAAGTTCGACATTCTCGTGGATCGTAAGCTCGTCGATCAGGTTGAAGCTCTGGAAGACGAATCCTATATTGTTCTTTCTCAGGTTCGAACGCTGCCGTTCGGAGTAACCCGATACTTCCTCCTCGAGAAGATGATATTCTCCTCCGGAGGGATTGTCCAGAAGACCCAGGATGTTGAGTAATGTCGATTTTCCACATCCCGACGGCCCCATAATCGAAACAAATTCGCCTTCCTTGATCTCGACATTCACATTGTTCAGAGCCGTAGTCTCTACTTCTTCGGTCCTGAAGATCTTTACAAGGTCCTTTGTCTTTATCATCCGCTTCTCCTTTTGCTGGTCACTCTTCTTCTTAATCTCAACGTCCTGTTGAATCTCAACATCTTTCTTTCCGGCAGCCGTCAGTCCTTGAGGATAAGTATGTCTACATCACCAAAGTTATCATACGATGACGTGATCACCCTCTCTCCCGGCTGCAGGCCTTCAAGCACTTCATAGAACATGGTGTTCTCGCGTCCGATCTGAATCTGCCTTTTGCTGGCAGTATCGCCCGATCGGTCGATAACGTAGACCCATCTTCCCCCCGTCTTCTGATAGAACCCCCCTGTGGCGAGCAGAGTCGCCTCTGAAAGATCGCCCAGTTCGAGGCGGATCCTCAACGTCTGTCCACGGCGGATCCCTCCGGGTTCATCCGCGACAAAGAGCATGTCGACTTCAAATCGCCCGTTCAACACCTCGGGATATACTTTATCGATAGAGAGCTTGTAGGATTCTCCCGAAAAAGTGAACGACCCCCTCTGACCGGTGTTGACACGGGCGATATAATGTTCATCTATGGAAACACGCACTTTGAAACCATCGAGTATGTCGATCTGTCCCAGTCTCTCACCCCGGGCTTTTGATTCGCCGATCTCTGCATTGAGGGATGTGAGGTGCCCGGTGACCGGAGCCTTGATTATCAGGTTCTCCATGTTCTGCCTGACGATATCGAGATTGCCCTCCATCCTGGAAAGTGACATCTCCAGCTGCTCTATCTGTGCCACGCGGAAAAGCGAATCCTGATGATTCATCTCCATAGTGAGTTCAAGCGAACTGTTGAGGTAATCGAGTTCGTCCTGCGATTCCTCGTACTCCCGGGTGGAAATGAGCTGTTTCTCCGCGAGTATCTCGTTACTGTCGTTTATCCGTTTCTGACCGCGGATCTGGTTTTTCAGATCGAGCAGCTGCCTGCGCATCTGAAGTGAGTTGCGGGCCATGTCGAGCTTGGTATTCCTCAGGTTGTTGCTCTGCTGAAATAACTCCGCCTCCCGGAACATGATATCGAGAAGCAGGTTCGTATTCGCAAGCTTTATGATCGGCTCACCCGCTTTAACGAAACTCCCCGCTTCCACAAAGACCGTATCCACCCTTCCACCTTCCACCGCGTCGAGAAAATGAGTCTTGATGGGAACTATCGATCCTGTCACCGCGATGAACTCCTGAAACTCTCCGAGTGACACTTCTGATATGGTGATACGCTCAGACTTGACATTGAGTTTGGAATCCCGACTGCCGAAAATAATGGAGTATAGAATAAATATTGCCAGTAGGAGGCCCCCGGCCATATATGCGATCTTTTTAGGTGTCCATTTTTTCTTTTCTATCTTCTTGTCCAATTTCGACTCCTTTAAAGTTTCAAGACCTTCTGAGTTTCTATTATCAAGCTCCGTGCCACATTGTTATATTATTATTTTAGAATGAGTTATAGAATACAGGGGCTAAATTCGTGTCCGGATACGGTACAAGCTGTGTTCGATTTCGAACATTCTCACAAACAACCAGGCCGAGTGTTCATATTCGAACACCCGGGTCCCGGGTGGAGAAAACCCGACTAACTGATTTTATTTCTTGAGACTGGCTCTGCCGGTACCTGTGATGATCCTGATAATCACATCGTCGCTACCACGCTGAAAATATTTTCGGACATACCAGGTATCGTTCCTTTCGAACTCTTCTTCGCCGTCGAATTCGAAGGGTGAAGATATCCTGCCCCTTCGCTCCTGTGCTTCGAACTCGAAATACCCGAAAGGCTCGTTTCCGTCGAGGTCGACTGTCGCGTTTCCGGTCCCGCATGACGCGTCTATATCATATTCGGTGCCGTATGTCAGTATTACGGTGACCCTGCCCGTGCCGGAATTGAACTCTCCCGGCCCATCGAACTTCGAGTCTTCGATCCTGACCCTGCCTGTGCCGGTATTGGTGTCGTACTCTCCCGAGCAACCGAAGATCTCGATCTTGCCCGTACCGGTATTGAACTCGAATTCTCCCGTGCTATTCTTCAGCTCTATGTCACCGGTGCCTGTGTTCAGATCGAAAGATCCCCCGCAATCCTCTATCAGATATGAGCCGGTTCCAGTATCAGCGGAGAAATCGATATCGAGCGAGCGGATATCCACGCCTCCGGTCGCCCCCTTGAAACGGAACTTGATACCGTCCGGAAGTTCGAGTACCCAGAGGGACCTTCCGCGACCACAATTATCACAATCAAGGTCTTCCTCGATCGTCAGCCTTCCGTTCCTTTCCCTGAAATCGACATCTATTTCGTCCGGATCGTAGTCATGGGAAAATGTCATATGCACCAGTCCGTCGCTGCTCCGCACTACTTCGCAACGACTCAGAACGACCTTCATCTTTATGGACTCGATGCCGCTGAATGTCTTTTCTATGACTTTTTCCCGGGCGAAAGCCTGCCCAGTGACAGCCATCGAGATAATCGCAACAAGCACGAACAGTATAGTTGGAAACTGTAGTACAGCTGATTTCCCGATCGGCACCCCTGAAATCATTTCATGTACAGAAATTCTCTTCATCATGCATCCTCCCTGTGTCATATTTGTTGGGACTCTACGACAATTGTACACTTTGCGATATGATTTGTTTCCGGAAATTCAGAACCAGCCGATCTGGGTCTTATATACCAGGCGGAACTATTCGAGCCGTCGACATGTCCGTCTGCGGACAGTTTTTTCTTGAGTTATGGAACCTGTCGGTATATTAATACGTAATATGAACACGATGGGAAAGAAAATCGGCAAAATATTGATAGTCGACGACAACGAGGACCTTCTCTTTGCCGCCCGCCTATTTCTCAAACAACATTTCAGCCTGGTACAGACTGAGAACGACCCGGAAAACATCCCTTCCCTTCTCGCCCGCGACAAGTTCAACGTGATCCTTCTCGATATGAATTTTACCGAAGACGTCACGAGCGGCAAGGAAGGATTCATGTGGCTCAGCCGCATCCTCGACATCGATCCTTCGGCCGTTGTCATACTGATCACCGCCTTTGCCGACTACGATATGGCGGTCAGAGCGATCAAGCAAGGCGCCGCCGATTTCATAGTCAAGCCCTGGCAGAACGAAAAACTTCTCACTACGGTATCCTCGGCGCTGGCACTCAGTCGTTCTCAAGGCGAGATCAACGAATTGCTGGAGCGGCAAAAGACGCTCAGTGAAGATCTCGACCAGCCTTTCCATGATTTTATAGGGGAATCAGATGCGATCCGGCATGTATTCACGCTGATCGACAAGGTGGCAGGAACTGACGCCAACATCCTGATCACGGGGGAAAACGGCACGGGCAAGGAACTGGTTGCCAGAGCCATCCACCGCAGTTCGGAGCGTTCCGACAAACCATTTGTCCGAGTCGATATGGGAGCTGTAAGCGGCACGCTTTTCGAAAGTGAACTCTTCGGACATGTGAAGGGCGCGTTTACCGACGCCAGGGAAAACAGGCCCGGAAGGTTCGAGATCGCATCAGGGGGTACTCTCTTTCTGGATGAGATAGGCAATCTTCCGCTCGACCTGCAGGCGAAGATCCTCACGGCGCTTCAGAGCCACCAGGTGATCAGGGTGGGATCGAACAAGGTCCATGACATAGATATCCGTCTCATCTGCGCGACCAACATGTCTCTTACAGCGATGGTACGGGAAGGCACATTCCGGCAGGACCTCCTGTACAGAATGAACACTGTTGAGATCAATATACCTCCCCTGAGAAAGCGGATCGATGATATCCAACCCCTCGCCACACATTTTCTCGGGATTTACAGCAAAAAATACAGGAAAGATATTGGACGTATCGGCACTGCCGTTATAGGCAAACTCAAGAGGTACGATTGGCCGGGAAATGTTCGCGAACTCCAGCATGCACTGGAACGGGCCGTAATAATGTCAGGGAACAAGACCCTTCAACCGGAGGATTTCCTCCTGCCCAGAGGTGAGACCGAAGAACAGGATTTTCCACTGGACGATTTCAATCTCGAAGATATAGAGAAGACTGTCATACGAAGGGCCCTTGCAAGGTTCGGAGGCAATATCAGCCTGGCAGCAAGGCAGCTCGGCCTCAGCCGCGCGGCCCTTTATCGCAGGCTGGAACGCTATGGCCTTTAAACGATTCAGGACTCGGTTTCTAGTCCGCATTGTATTTCTGATCGGAACCATCTTCATCGCGGTATATCTCATAGTAAACAAGGACCTCTACGCGATTATAATGATCGGCGCCTTTGCGGTCATCGCTCAGGCATACTCCCTTCTCAGGTTAATAGAAAGGACTAACAGGGACCTCACGAGGTTCCTCGATTCGATAGAGTACTCGGATTTTTCACAGAATTTTCGAGGCGGCATAAAAGGCAGATCGTTCGATGAGCTGAACAACTCCTTCGAAAAAGTAATGGGCCGGTTCCGTGAGATCAGTCTCGAAAAGGAAGAGAGCCACCGCTACCTCCAGACTGTTGTCCAGCATATCGGCGTCGGAATAGTAGCATACGGTCAGGATGGAAAGGTCGACCTGATCAACACCGCGGCAAAAAGACTCTTCGGAATCACTCATCTTCGAAATCTGGAAAGCCTCGATGAAGTTAGTCCCGGATTGCCGTATATCGTAAGGCAACTCAAACCGGGAAAGAGGGACCTCTTCACCGTCACTATCGACGAGGAACTCCTGCAACTGTCACTGTATGCCACAGAGTTGAGGCAGAGGACAAGGATGATCACCCTCGTATCTTTTCAGAATATCAGCCTGGAGCTGAATGAAAAAGAAATGGATGCCTGGCAGAACCTCATCCGAGTGCTGACCCATGAGATAAAGAACTCACTGGCTCCGATCGGTTCGCTTGCCTCGAGCGTGGAGGAGATGCTCCTGCCCGACGACAGAGTCGACTCCGAGATCACCGCCCCGTGTGACGCTGAAGATATCTCCGGCGCCCTGCAGACAATACAAAGACGGGCACATGGCCTCCTGCAGTTTGTCGACACATACCGCGACCTTACACACATACCGAAACCACAATACACGACCTTCCCGGTCAGTGAGCTGGTAAGTAATGTCGAACAATTTGTGATTCAGAAGGCCGGGGAGAAAGATGTTTCTCTGGCCTCTTTGATCGAACCATCGACAATGTTACTAACGGCGGATCAGCAACTGATAGAGCAGGTGTTGATCAATCTCGTCATCAACGCCATTCAGGCGAATGAAGGCCGAAATGAAGCGAGAGTATCCATCGAAGCATCGATAGACGACCGAAGCAGGGCAGTCATCAGGGTAATAGATAACGGGCCGGGCATAACCGGCGGAGATATCGAAAAAGTGTTTGTACCGTTCTACAGCACCAAAAAGGACGGTTCGGGCATAGGCCTCAGCCTTTCCAGACAGATCATGCGACTTCACAGAGGCGATCTCACTGTATTGTCCGAACCAGGAATAAAGACCATATTCAGGATGAGATTCTGACCACCATTACACATTGGAGATGCAATGACCACCGACTCGAAAAAGATCATTTATTCGATGATGGGAGTAAGCAAATACCACAACACAAAGCAGGTGATCAAGGACATCTCGCTTTCATATTTCTACGGAGCCAAGATCGGCGTGCTGGGGTTGAACGGTTCCGGCAAGTCTACACTCCTCAAGATCATGGCGGGCGTTGACACTGAGCACAACGGAGAAGCGGTCCTCTCCCCCGGCTACAGTGTGGGCTTCCTCGAACAGGAGCCTCAGCTCGACGGTGAAAAGACGGTAAAGGAGATCGTCGAGGAAGGCGTGAGCGAGACAGTCGAACTACTCGATGAGTTCAACAAGATAAGCGCAAAATTTGCCGAACCGATGGACGACGATGAGATGACTGCTCTTCTTGAGCGCCAGGGAAAGGTCCAGGAAAAGATCGACACTCTCGACGCCTGGAATCTTGATTCGAGACTGGAGATGGCGATGGACGCTCTAAGATGTCCTCCATCCGACATGTTTATAAAGAATATATCCGGTGGTGAGAAAAGACGGGTGGCCCTCTGCAGGCTTCTTCTCCAGAAACCGGATATCCTGCTGCTCGACGAACCCACAAACCATCTCGACGCCGAAACGGTAGCCTGGCTGGAGCACCACCTTCAGGCATACACAGGCACGGTCATAGCCGTCACCCATGACAGGTATTTCCTCGATAATGTAGCAGGATGGATCCTCGAACTCGATCGGGGTGAAGGCATCCCATGGAAGGGAAATTATTCCTCCTGGCTTGAGCAGAAACAGGGCAGACTGGCGCTGGAGGACAAGAAGGAATCCAGGCGGATGAAGACGCTGGAACGCGAACTCGCCTGGATAAGGATGTCTCCCAAAGCGAGACAGACGAAGTCAAAAGCCCGTATCAGCGCATATGAACACCTTTTAGGAGAGGAAACTGAAAGCCGGCGCAACGATCTCGAACTCTTTATACCAGCCGGGCCGAGACTCGGCGGCGTGGTGATAGAGACGGATAATATATCCAAGGCCTATGACAGCAGGCTGATCTTCGAAAACCTCAAGTTCACACTTCCCCCAGGCGGGATAGTCGGGATCATAGGGGCAAACGGTGCGGGAAAAACGACCCTGTTCAAGATGCTTACCGGCCATGAGACTCCGGACACCGGCGAAATAACCTTCGGCGAGACCGTCAAAATAGCCTGTGTCGATCAATCGAGGGAACTTCTCGATCCTGAAAAATCGATATGGGAACAGATCTCCGGCGGAAAAGACCTGATCATGCTCGGCGAAAAGGAAGTCAATTCACGCGCATATGTGGCCAGATTCAATTTCTCGGGCCAGGACCAGTCGAAAAAGGTCGGTATCCTTTCGGGAGGAGAAAGAAACAGGGTCAACCTCGCCATGGTCCTGAAAGAGGGAGCAAATGTGATCCTGCTCGATGAGCCCACAAACGATCTGGACGTCAACACCATGAGGGCGCTCGAAGAGGGCCTCGAGAACTTCGGCGGCTGTGCAGTCGTGATCAGCCATGACAGATGGTTCCTCGATCGCGTGGCCACCCATATCCTCGCCTTCGAGGGCGACAGTACTGCTTACTGGTTCGAAGGGAATTTCTCCGACTACGAGAAGAACAAGAAAGAACGTCTCGGAGCCGGGGCAGAGATCCCGAAGAGGATCAAGTACAGATCTCTGACGAGGGATTAGGCGAGGAATCAGCTCAGTATCAGGTGCTGGCCCGGAATCCTACAAGCGTCGTATGATTGATTACCTGATAAGCACCATCTTGCGTGTTCGCGAATATCCGGGTGCTGTCAATCGGTAAAAATAAATCCCCGAGGAGATCTGCTCTCCGCGATTATTCTCACCGTTCCAGCCCACTTCGTAGCGGCCACGGTCACGGTGTCGTGCTTCGAGAACTTTAACGAGCGCGCCGGTGACATTGTAGATACGAAGACTCACCATGCCGGACTCAGCTATATCATACCGGATGATAGTGGATGGGTTGAAGGGATTGGGGTAGTTCTGGTAGAGAGCTGCCTGGCCTGGCATCTCAGATAATCGAGCTGCTTCTTCTTGAACAAAAGACTCACTTCCCAAAACTATCCGAAAACGGGTTTCTTCCTCGGTTGCGACATAATCACGCGAATCCAGATAAAAGGTATATTCGACGTCCTCACCCAAAGCGATCTGACGGTCGAGCGTACGGTCGACAAGAACAATATCAGCATCGGCCGGCAAGTTCTTGATGCTGTTTACCGTAATCGTCACTGCATCTCCCGCTGTATTATCTGAGACACTCTTCATCACATCAAACGCCCACACTTCCCCCCACTCATTTCCACTCGCAGGATTCGAACGAATATCAGCAGATAGACGATAACACCTCTCCCCCGCTCCCCGGGTGACAAGGTATAGTGATATCCCCTGACCCGGAGCAGGCGGTGGCTTCATGCGGTCCAGGCGGTCGAGGTCTCGTACAGCCTGGGTTGAGGTGCCGATGAAGGTAGAGAAGTCTTCATGATCCCCTGAGGTCACATGGAGGAACACGCGAAAATCTTCTCCTGAAGCCGCGACAGCCAGCGGAGAGTGTGATACTCCGACTTCCGCTTCTTCATCTGGAATATACAACGTCACCGGATCATCAGCTCGATTGTATATCCAGTATCCATCGAAGGGTTCCATCGTGGAGACCTCATTGCTATATCCGCTGTCCCACCCTATCGGCGGATCAACGCTGACACCCACAGCTTCGCTCATGTACAGTGTGTCCACACGAACCGAATCCCAGCTTACAGGAAAAGCAAATGGGGAGCCGATCATATTCCAGCCACTTGCAAGCTCCAGTGCAAATAGGGTGCCTGTGGGCGTTGAGAGTCCCGAAACAGGAGCCGTCGAGATCCGGTGATCTGCTCTCGAAATAAGCCAGAAGGCTCTGCCCGGCTCGGGCCGGAAGCTCTGAGCAAAAGATTGATCACTGAGTTCACCATAAGTTCCTGATTCAGGGAGGTAAGCCCAGGAGCGCCATTTTACCGGATCATACGGTCCGAATTCCGGCTGGTCGGAGAGCAGGGCCTCGATCGTACCGGTAAAATCTTCCTTGAACTGAAGTGGAATACTCATCATGCGGTATGCGCTCGCCCCCTCACCCCCCGCATGGACGCTGGGTTCAACCAGATCTTGTACCATTACAGAAATCGCGCGAGGATACAGAGAAGGTGCTGCCGGAGGGTCGGACAGGTGTGCCGTTTCGGTTTCGACATCCACCCAGTACTCGACCCCGCGAGCCCCCACCATGCTGCCGGGAATGGATGCCTCGGGATATACCCCCTCCAGGAAAAGGCTTTCGACCAGGTAACTATCTGATCCGCCTTCCCGGTAATATAGCGAACCGCTATGAAAGTCTGTACCTGTCGGTATGATCGCATGGACTTTGATCTCGCGGCCCGCAAGATAATCCGCGCCCGAGTTTGGTGCCGGTTCGGTCGTTATTCCTGTGGGAGATTCCACCGCCTGTGTATAGAACGAATCGGGTGCTCCCGATGGGTCGGTGCCGAACACACCACTGTTCTCGACTATTATATAGTACTCAAGGTCCGCTTCGGTCACCTTCTCGCCGGGAATAACGACGACAAACTCATCTTTGAATGTTGATAGAGAGATACTGTCCAGGAATGCCGAAGTCCCCGCTGCGCGGAAAGTAATATGCCCCAGTTCAACGTTCACCTGTGGTGCCGGAGTAACAACGACCGTTACCGCTTCACCGAGAGGAATGACATCGGATGCCTTCAGTAACTCGTGCGTGACGTCTAGTGACCTGATATCGGTCGTGACCATGATAGGGAGGTATGGTGTAACCGGATCATCACTTGCAATCGTTATAAAATCGGAGATGTCGGTTTCTATTCGAGGCTCGATAAATACCGCCACTGTATCTGCCTCGCCGGGATGAAGAGTAATCGGTGTTGTCCCGGTGATCCGCATTTCTGACGATGGCAATTCAATCTGCGACACCAGAAGATCAACTGTACCTGTATTGGACAGGATAAGCTCAAGCGAAGCCGTGTCTCCTACGGTGATGGCTGTTTGCGAAAACAGGAGAGAATCGGTTGAGCTGCTCAACTCGGGGCGTATGGGGATGATGCGGCCGACTGTCTGCAAATACGATGACGCGTGCTGTATGGTGCTGACGCGAACCGGGATCTCTGCTACACGAAGACGAAGCACTACATCCCGGTAATCAAACGGCACCAGGCTGATGTCCCATTCCAGCGAGTCGGTCACCCCCTCCGGCGCGGTTGCTATCGGACCAAAACTGGTTCCTCCTGCAATATAAACAGGCCACCACTGCGGTTCGCCGGCGAACTGATATTCAGGTACGACCCAGACTACATCCGACTCAACATCATAGACCGTAAAAATCACTCGATAGTGATTCTCATCCAACACATCGACAGAACTTCTCCCTATGAACGGCCCGTTATTGGGTACCTGATTGGTCGGTACAAGCAGATCTCCCGTGTATGCAGGGTTTTTTATATTGCTATAGTACGTGTCATTGTTGAGAGAATTTCCGCACACAAGGTCGAGATCCCCATCCCCACCTATATCCCCCAAAGCAACACTTGAAGTCCCGTTCGTCGGGTCCGATAACCACATCGGCGTGGATGAAAACATCCCGCCGCTATTCTCATAGATGGTGTTGCTCTCGCCATAGTTTCCACACACGAGGTCGAGATCCCCATCCCCATCCACATCCCCCAGCGCGATACTTCTAGTGCCGTTCGTCGGACCAGAAGACCAGATCGGTGTGATTGAAAACGTGCCACCAATATTTTCATAGAGTGTGTTATTGCCATTATTTCCGCACACAAGGTCGAGATCACCATCCCCATCCACATCCCCCAAGATGATACTCCGAGTCCAGCCTACCGGGGCCGAGAACCATATCGGTGTGGATGAAAACGTCCCACCGGTGTTCTCATAGAGAGTGTTACTCTCGCCACTATTCCCGCACACAAGATCGGGATCACCATCCCCATCCACATCTCCCAGGGCGACGCTATAAGTATAATTCTCCGGGGCCGAAGACCAGATCGGTGTGAATGAAAACGTCCCTCCGATGTTTTCATA
>JAHOYU010000002.1 GCA_019038625.1 Candidatus Latescibacterota bacterium
ATCGTGACATGATTGTCGCTGTTTCCATTGCCAGGGACAACATCGACCCTGCGGACAGGATTGATACGTCCTTACCTTCACGCACGATCCGTCCCTTCCCCAATTGCAGAGGTTTCTTCATATCAACCGATTCTATTCCGACTATATTCCCCCTAGGAAATCTAATCGCGGATGGTCCATCTTCGATCAACATCATTGTGTACAACATTCTGCTCAACTCGTTCTCATCTGTCGGGGCCATCAGAGTGAGATCCGGCACAATACTCAAAAAGCTTATATCAAAGACTCCGTGATGCGTCGCTCCGTCCCTCCCGACAAGCCCTGCCCTGTCGACAACGAATCTGACCGGCAGCTTCTGCAGGGCAACATCGTGAATGATCTGATCGAATCCTCTCTGAAGGAATGTCGAATATATCGCTACAAACGGTTTATAGCCTTCTTTAGCAAGGCCTGCCGCAAAAGTAACTGCGTGCTGCTCACTGATTCCGACATCGAAAAATCTTTCGGGAAACTTTTCCGCGAACTCTGACAGACCGGTCCCTTCCTTCATCGCCGCCGTCACAGCTACGACCTTCTCATCCTTCGAAGCAATATTACAGAGCGTCTTCCCAAAGAACCTGCTATAGCTTTCCTTACCAGGACTCGATTTGGACCCTCCCGTTTTTTTATAAAAGCTTCCAACCCCGTGGAATTTTTCTGCGTCTTTCTCGGCGAACTGGTAGCCCTTGCCTTTTTTCGTCATGGCATGGATCATAATTGGCCCGGGGATCTGGTGAAGCAGGGAAAATGTCTCTACAAGCTGTCGAATATCATGACCATCAAGAGGTCCAAGATAGCGGAATCCGAGTTCCTCAAAAAGAATAGTGGGTACGACCAGGTTCTTGATGCTCTCTTTGATCCGACTCGCCAGTTTTCTTGCCTTCCCACCCAGAGCTGGTATTTTTCCGAGAAGTTCCCATACATCGGCCTCAAGCTGAAGATATGGTTTTTTTGTCGTTATACGGGTGAGGTAGCGAGCGAGCGCTCCAACATTCTTCGATATGGACATTTCATTGTCATTCAGGATTATCACGAACCTGTTCATCTTTAGATGGCCTGCATGATTGATTCCTTCAAAAGACATGCCCCCTGAAACCGCACCATCCCCGACTATACTGATTATGAAATTATCTCCACCCTTAAGATCCCGTGCGACTGCAAAGCCTGTCGCCGCCGAAATAGCGGTGCAGGCATGGCCAACACCAAAACAGTCATGTTCACTTTCGTGAATATTTGGAAAACCGGAGATTCCGTTCCGTGTCCTGAGAGATCGGAACGCTTCCCTTCTACCCGTTATAATCTTATGAGCATAGCTCTGGTGGCCGACATCCCATACAATTTTGTCGTCCGGTGAATCAAACACATAATGCAGAGCCAGCGTAATTTCTACGGCTCCCAGACTCGAGGCCAGATGTCCGCCTCTTATGGACACTACTTCTATGATATACTTCCTGATCTCTTCTGCCAGGACCTCCAGATCCTCTATAGATAGCCCCTTCAGATCCCGTGGCGAATCGATACTATTAAGAAATCTGTATTTCAGGGTTTGTTCCTTTCACTATAGAAGACCATAGGTCAGAAGGACTCCAAGCGCTGTGCCGACCATTACGTCCAGAGGCCTGAATTGAAGCACTCTTGTTATCTTTGCGGATCTCAAGCTTTTGTATTCCTTGATATTTGTAATTATTTCGTTCAAAACATCGGCCTGTTTCTCTTTCTGCCGTTTCAATCTCATCATATCATGAATAATGACCAGACAATATGTCGTCGTGACGGAAAATAGTATAGAAGAATAACCATACTTGATCCCTATGAGTGCGGCTACGGACCCGAATACGCTGGCATGGAGATTGGGCATCCCATCTGCCTGGAAAAATCTGGCGATATCAAACTTTCTGTTTATCAGAGAATAAAGGATCCCCTTCAACAACTGCACGAGAATCGCGCAAATCACCGGAAGAAGAAATATATCCCTGTAAAACAACTGCTTGATCATCTTCAGGAGACCCTCTCCAGAAAGAGTTTGAATAACGATTCGATCCTGCCGTCATCGCCGGCAGTCTTTACGATCTCAATAGATTCATCAATAAGACACTTTGCCATCTTTTCGGCGGATTCCAGCCCAAAGCAAGCGGGCCATGTAATTTTCCCTTTTTCATCATCCTTTCGCAAGCCTTTTCCAACCAGCTTCTCATCCCCCCGAACATCAAGAATGTCATCTGCGATCTGAAAGGCCAGACCGGCTTTCCTGCCAGCCTCCTTTATCTGCACAATAACATCCTGTCCTACCCCAGAAAGAATTGCACCGATTCCCATCGAAGTGCTTATCAGTTCTGCTGTTTTCCGAGCATGGATAAACCTTACAATATTTTCGTCTGGTCTCTTCCCTTCCCCCTCGATATCTGCGACTTGCCCACCGACAAGCATCTTCGATCCCGCAGTCTTCGAAAGCAATCTTACTGCTGAGATAATGTCTTTAACCGCAGGATCTTTCAACTCGCTTATTAGTTGAAACGCATATGCCTGAAGGGCATCTCCAGCCAACAAGGCTACAGCCTCGCCATATTTTATGTGACATGAAGGCCTGCCTCTTCTCGTATCGTCATCATCCAGACAAGGAAGGTCGTCATGGATCAGAGTATATGCGTGTAGACACTCGATAGCACACCCTGCGGTCATCGCGGCTGTACGGTGCTTTCCACCCAGCACCTCATGAGTCCACACACATAGTATGGCTCTAAGCCTCTTCCCCCCACCCAGGACGGCGTATCTCATAGCGTTATGAAGTGATTCCGGACGCTCCGAACCATGCGGAAGAATCTCTTCCAGGAGAGCATTGATCTCGTTCCTGGCCTGATCCAGTCCACCACCATTAACTTTGCCCGGTTCACTATTCATTGGCAGAGTCACTTTCGAACTCTTCCGACAGTTTTTTTATCCTCTCGTCGGCCTGCTGCAGAATAACTCTGCATTTTCTACCGATTTTCATTCCCTCTTCATATAGCTTGATGCTTTCTTCCAGAGGAACGACTTCATCCTCGAGACGTCTTACAATCTCCTCAAGTCTTTCTATCGATTCTTCGAAATTGACTTTTACCGCCATCCCTTTTCCTTTCCTTTTTTCTCGACAAGGCAAGACGCGTTTCCATCGTGGAACATAACTTTTATTCGCTGACCGGTCGAGACACCGTCTACAGATCCGACCACTTCATTTCCATCTCCGGTCATGCAGAACGTGTAGCCTCTTTTCAGAATACCCAGAGGATAGAGCCCTTCCATCGTCCTTATGATACCATCAGATCTGCTCTTCTTCATGCGAATACTTCCCAATATTTCAGATCTTATCAGTCCCTGCAACCTCCTGAGAGATTCCTTTCCTGCTTTTATATTACCATCGGGAGTATTCCCCACCAGCCGTTTCGTCGAATCTGCGAGTCGCCGTTCTGACACTCTGCATTTGTTCCCCAGACTGACGTTCATGGAGTTTGCAGCATCATCTATATGAGAAAGATGACTATTCGATATTCCGGACCAGAGTTCATCAAGTCTCGCAGTCAGGTCTTCGACTCTTAATAAAGCATCATCTTTCTTGTGTTCGAATAGTTCAAAAACGCTTCCTCGCATTATATATTCGACAAGATTCAGCCGTCTCTCAGAAGACTGGAGCCAGTTTTTTCTTATACTTTCAGCAAATCTATCAAGCCTGTCCAATATATCCATCCTGGAAGGAGTTGCCAGTTCAGCTGCGGCTGTGGGAGTCGGAGCTCTTAGATCCGCTACATGATCGCATATCGTCGTATCTGTCTCGTGCCCAATACCGGTGATCACGGGATATCTGCACCCTGATACTGCCCTTGCGACGGGTTCTAGATTGAAAACCCACAGGTCTTCGCTGCTTCCTCCACCCCTTGCAAGGATTACGAGGTCCACGTCTTTCATTGCCTCGATCCGGCTAAAAGCCCGGACTAGCGAATCAATTGCTTTTGGACCCTGTACTTCTGAATGGATATGCACGAGATCTGCTACGGGCCACCTTCTCTCGACAGTCTTTCTGATATCTCTTATAACAGCACCTGTCTTTGATGTTATGACCGCTATCTTACCAGGATATAAGGGAATGGCCTGTTTTCGGGAAATATCCGTAAGCCCCTCATTTACAAGTTTTCCCAGGAGTCTCTCGAATTCAATCTCTGCCCCGCCCCTGCCTGCGACCACCATGGAATCCATGATCAGCTGTGTTTGCCCGCTGCCACCGTAATGTGACATGCGGCCTGAAGCGATCACGAACATTCCGTTATCGGGTAGAAAAGCAAGTCCGTAAGTATTGCGCTTGAACATGACTCCGCGCAGAAGATTCTTCTCATCTCTCAGAGTGAGGTAATAATGACCGGAAATATGTGCTTTGAAATTGGCGATCTCACCCGCGACCCTGATCGATGGAAACTCAGACTCGAGATTCTGCCTCAATGCGTCCGTGATCTCAGAAACTGTATAGACGTCATCAAGTCCGGTCCTGGATTGGTTACCGGAATCATACTGGTTCATCCGGCATTCCCCTTGCCCATTTTGCAGCCAGAAGAGTATTTTTCATCAACATTGTGACCGTCATCGGTCCTACGCCTCCTGGGACAGGTGTGATGAGGGACGCCCGTGGATAGACGGAATCGAAATCGATATCCCCAGCCAGGCGATATCCCTTTTTCTTCGTCGGATCTTCTACCCTGGTAGTTCCGACATCTATTGCTACGACCCCTTCTTTTACCATGTCTCCGGTTATCATGTGAGGCTGCCCTGCCGCAGCTATAAGGATGTCAGCTTCGATTGTCGCATCCTTCAGGTCTTCAGTCCGGGAATGACAAATCGTAACTGTGGCATTGCCTGTGTCAGATTTTGATGAAAGAAGAAGAGCCATCGGTTTTCCGACGATGAGACTCCTGCCCACAATAGTCA
Source organism: Candidatus Latescibacterota bacterium (assembly GCA_019038625.1). NCBI lineage: Bacteria > Pseudomonadati > Candidatus Latescibacterota > Candidatus Latescibacterota bacterium. Next base: position 4,990 of record JAHOYU010000002.1, read on the forward strand.
CTTTCTTTCCTCTTGTTTCAACACCGTATTTCTTTAAAAGAACAGTTATTCCAAGAGGAGTACAGGAAACGAATGTCGGTTTTTCTGCAGCCAGGCGTCCAAGACTGTAGGGGTGGAAGCCATCTACATCCTTTGAGGGATCGATGGTCTCAATGACTTTTTGCTGATCTATATGAGAAGGAAGGGGCATCTGCACAAGTATACCATCGACATCTTTGTCATCATTAAGTTTTTTCACCCTGTCGAGAAGATATTCTTCGGATATATCCGCCGGCATTTCTATCAGATCCGATCTGATCCCTATCTTCTCCGCTTTTCTGACCTTCATCCCGACATATGCCTGGGAAGCTGGATCTTCCCCGACAATGACAACAGTGAGTCCTGGCGATTTTCTGGTTCTGGAAAACTCCAGGACTTCCTTTTTGATTTCCTCGGTGATCTCTGCGCCTACAGCCTTGCCGTCGATTATCCTGTCCAAATGACTGTTTTTCACGAAGATATCCCCTCGATAAACCTGTGGATCCTCTCTACCCTGACAGTTTTCCCATTTTCATCATTAATTTCCGCGAATATCCCTTCAATACAAGGATCATCCCCACCTGCCTGAAACCGCACATTGACACCTTTCAGAAACCTTTCGATAACCTGTTTCTTGTCTACCCCGATGACTGATGAATATGGTCCTGTCATACCGATATCCGTCTGGTATCC
>JAHOYU010000003.1 GCA_019038625.1 Candidatus Latescibacterota bacterium
GACTATGACATATACGCCCAGCGCATAAACGCTGCTGGAACACTCCTGTGGTACCAGCATGGAGAAGAAATCTGCACAGTGCCGACAGATCAGCTCTATCCCCAGATCACATCCGATGGAACGGGTGGGGCGATCATCTCGTGGGTGGACTTCCGCAATGAGACCGACTATGACATCTATGCCCAGTCGATCGATTCAGGGGGAACTATCAGGTGGACAACAGGAGGAACAGTCATCTGCGCTGCGGCAGAAAACCAGTCTTTTCAACAGATAGCATCCGTCGGAACTGACGGAGCGATAGTGGTGTGGCAGGACAGTCGCGGCACTTACGAAGACATCTATGCCCAGTACATAGACGATGCTGGATCTGTTCAGTGGACGACAGATGGAGTGCCCGTATGTACAGCGCCATGGGCCCAGTCATCCCCCAGGCTCATCGCCAATGGAAAAAACAACTCTGCGGTCATTGCGTGGAGAGACGATCGCGCACAGCACCTCGGCACCAGTAATTACGACATCTATGCACAGTACGTAAACGCGGCAGGAACGGTCCAGTGGACAGCAGATGGAGTGCCACTCTGCACCTCTCCGGAGAATCAGTGGAGTCCCGAGTTAGCATCCGATGGAGCGGGAGGAGCAATCGTCACGTGGGCCGATGAGCGCAGCACTACTCGCTATGACATCTATGCACAGCATGTAAGCGTCCTGGGAGCTGTCTCATGGACAACAAATGGCTTGTCCCTCTGCACAGCAGAAGGTGATAAAGCAAACCTCCAGGTCGTATCAGATGGAGCTGATGGAATGATCGTGACGTGGGCTGACTCACGCAATGGAGTCGACAACGACATCTATGCCCAGTCGATCGATTCAAATGGAAGAGTCGGATATGTCCCGCCCCTGATCACTTCTGTCAGCGACGTACCCGGCGATGAAGGCGGCTGGTTGAGAATAACTACAGACAGTTCGCCATGGGACAACGAACTATGGTACAGCTACCCTGCCGACGATTACAATGTCTGGCAGCTCATCGACGATCCGGCACTAGTCTCGATGATCGACCGGGAGACCGTTGATGAAAAGACCACCGATGGGAGTATCGGATCAACGCCGGGCCATTCAGTGAAAACCCCGAACATCTCAGGCTGGCCCGTCATCGAGCTGGGAGATCGTGTCTTCATGCAGTCGAAAGATCTGCTTCCGGCCATAGACCTCCCCCCGGGCACATGGGAGCTTCTCGGCAGCTTCAACGCATGTCAACAGGATACGTATATATTCCGGGCAAGTACCCTGGTAGATTCCACAGGGAGCGGCAATCCGCTCTCGACTTACATGGTAAGCATCCATACGACTATTCCCTCGATCTGGGGCGCGAGTCTGCCTGCAAGCGGGTACTCTGTGGACAACCTTCCCCCCTCGCTACCGGCAAGTGTGATGGCCGAGCAGAGCTTTGAGCCTGAGGGGCTGTCGCTGGACTGGGATGTGAATGTTGAAAATGATTTCTCGTATTACGCGGTCTACCGCGGCACTGACGAAAGTTTTGTGCCGGCCCCGGGTAATCGCATCACCATTACGACCGACAGCGAACACTTCGACGATGAGTGGCTCTGGGACTCCGGATATTATTACAAGCTCTCCGCAATCGACATCCACGGCAACGAGAGCGCTTTCGCACTTCTCGCGCCTGCCGAGATAACCGGAGACGATACGCCAACAACACCGCAGGCTGCATACCTGCAGCAGAACTATCCGAACCCGTTCAATCCACAGACAACGATAAGCTTCGGACTCAGCGAAGCTGGCCCTGTAAACCTGAAGGTCTACGATGCCGCGGGGCGCCTCGTGCGTATTATCATCGACGAGACCCTCTCCCCCGCGCATTACTCTGAAAGCTGGGACGGCAAAGACGGCAGCGGCACCGCGGTAGCAAGTGGAGTATATTTTTACAGGCTCAGCACGAAGACATTTACAGAGAACAGGAAGATGATCCTGCTGCGGTAAGTGATCGACAAGACGCAGGTACGAAAAGACACGAGGCGGAGCATGACAGCTCCGCCTCGATGTTTTTCCCAGGACTGATCAAAATCGCTAACGCGGATCCTATTCCTTAAACTCCACCCTGGCGAATATTTCCAGCGGTTTGATAAAGATCTGAGTGAAATCAACCTTCCACGTAAGCGTATTGCCGTCAACACTGGTCGCGTTATGCTCGAAGACATAGCCCGGCATTTCGAGGGTCAGGATAAGTTCGGCATGACCGACGAGGTACATGCCGGGAAGGTTCTCCCTGACGAATACATCGAGTTCGTCCTCGAGATCGTCGAGCATGGCTCCGGTGATCTCCCGCAGCTTCGAGAGATCGGCATCTGGATCGACCTGTTTGATGATCTCGGTCGCATCGGCCACCATGGAATCTGTCATGAGTTCATCTGAGAATGTATCTTCGCTGTCGTCCTGCTTGAACCAGGTGATCGCCATATATCCCATCATAAGACCCCTGAGTTCGATGAGGATTTCCGGATCGAACGAAGGGTACGCTGCTGCGACCTTGTCGTAGAATTTCGCCGCCGCAAAGGTGGAGATGGCCTCCCTGAGTTTCGTGCAGGTGACCGTCTCGCGGTATGTGAGACTTCGTCCGTTCGGACTCGCGCCGAGCTCCACGGCGATTGCGTTGCTGATCTGGATATCCTTGTAACGCTTGTCACCGAGAGAAGCTTGAATATGTATGTCATTGCCCATATCAAGCCAGTCATCGATTGACTTCGCTGTCTGCGTGCGAGAATAGACCATTTTCTTTTTCTGTTCAGACGCGTCACCCTCAGTTCCCGAAGCTGGTTCAATATATTTCCATCCCTTTTTGTCGAGATTGAACAGCTTGCGAAATTCCTCGTCCCCGATCTTCAGATCACCTTCGGACGCTTCATCCATCGACAGTTCCACCGAACGTTCTCCGCTCCCATCAGCATTAAGCTTTACGTTTACCTTGTACGTCTTGCATCCCGCCGAGAAGATGAGCAGAAGGGCGATACCGAGGGGAACGATCGCCTTGAAAACATTTGTATATCGCATCTTGTTTCTCCTTTTGGTCAGTACAACCTATTGCGTTGCCATTTGTGTCTCTCCATCAGATCTGGTTCGTCAGCGCGAGTACCCGGTCCCTCGAAATCGTTTCGCCTGGATCGAGTCCGAGCCATCCGACGAGGCGGATCAGCTCTTCGGCCTGCAGGCCGTCCCACAGGTCGATATATGCGGGAAGATCCGCCGACCCCACATTCTGCGACAGTACACGATGCGAGAGCAGCGACCGCGCTTCGTCCGGGCCCATGATCGTGACATCGGGCGGCAACTTGTTCAGGAGCGTGAGCAGTTCCTCTGCCGTAAATATCTCCTGTTGCGGCAGGCCGCGGCGGATCATCATGTTGCCGGCGCTGAAGATTCCCCGCCCACGAGGGAAATCGTCCTGTTCTGCCGACATATGCGAGATCAATTCATCCCTGTGGCCGACTTCATGAATGAGCTCCTGCTCCCGGGAGCGGAGCTGCCTGAGTTCGCTGAACATGAATCCGCTGGCGAACGTCAGGATCACTACGACGACCGAGAGAGCCGGGACGAGCAGCTTCATGACCGGCCACAACCGGGACCCGGCCGCATTGCGCCCCGCACTCTGCTGCGAGATATCCGCCATGACCCGTCGCCACATCGTATCGACCATCCCGTCGGGGACGGCCGCTTCGAGTTCCGGTCCTGAAGGGGAAATAAGATGCCGATGCATCTCAAGCAGCATCGCGCAGTCGGGACATTCTCCAGCGTGCTTATTCAATTGTATTTCATCTTCACGCGAGATCGCCCCCAGCGCCACTCTGTCGAGCAGCTCCTGGAATTCCCGGCATCCGGTTTCGTCCTTCATGACCACTCCTCCGTCGTTCGTAATATTTTAGCTAATCGCTTTCGCGCAAAATGTAGTGTCGTTCTCAGAGTCGAATGTTTCATTCCAAGTTTCAGGGCAGCTTCATCCTGGTCGGTCTGCTCGAGATCGACGACCGCAAAGATGAGCCGCTGCTTTTTAGTGAGCTTTCTCATCGCCCCTCTCAAACGCGCGCCGAACTCCTTCTGTTCGAGCAGCTCCGACGGACCCGGATCATCGTCAGTTACCTGAAATCTGTTCTCGTCAGGATCATCCGTATTTATTTTTTTCCATGACTCCGCTTTGCGAAGATGAGTGAGGCATCCGTTGCGATGAATCGTGAAGAGCCATGTCGCAAACGGTCGTAACGGATCGTACTGTCCTATCTTTTCATAGACTTTGACCCAGGTCTCCTGGCAGAGGTCCTGCGCGTTGTCCCAGTCCCGGGTGTACCGGTACGCTACGGCGATCAGCTGGCGAGTCATCGAATCCACCAGCTTCTTAAAGCTGCCGAGATCGCCGTTCTGAAATTCGTTTGCCAGTGTGTTTATATGTTCATGTTCCATTAAGCTGCTCCGACCTCGATTATGGGTTCTGTAGAGTGTACGTTGCTGTGGTCATTTCTGTTTATAGAAATATTGATTTAACCACATGCTATGAGGCGATATTTGATACAGGCCGCTGTCTGAATCTTGCCATGAATCATTGCTAAACATCATAAAATCTGCTAAAATGCCCTCGGATTCGAATCATTTCATAATTCCAAAAAAAGGGAGCACCGCCATGGCATCCAGACGGCTGATTACTTCCGTTCTGCTTTTCGTGTCGATCTTTGTATTCACCCTGTCCGTCTCGGCGGCATGGGTCGATAACGGGGTCCGGATCACTGATGGAGAAGAAGCCGAGCTTGAACCACGTATCACCACGGACGGCGCCGGTGGAGCTTACATCGCCTGGGAGCAGGGTTTTACCAGTGCTTTACTAAAAAACAGCATCTTTATCCAGAGGATCGACGGGAACGGGAATATCCTGTGGATGACTGGAAACATTATTCTTAATGAGGACAGTACTATAGCCTGGTCTCCAGTCGATCTGGCTCCTGACGGGTCGGGCGGAGTGCTCGTCTGCTGGACCGACGGTCGCGGTGGTGTGACCAATTCCCGGGACGTTTATGCACAGCGACTGGACTCCAGCGGCAACAAGCTCTGGGGAATGTATGGCGCTGAGGTATACGTGGGACCGAACGAACAGGACTACCCGCTGATAGTCTCTGATGGAGCCGGCGGAGCGGTGATCGTGTGGCGTGATGACAGTGGCGCGGGGGATCGAGATCTCCACGCGCAGCGTCTCAACGCATCCGGCGTCAGGCTCTGGTCACACAGCGGGATTCCGGTATGCACTGATCCGTCCGATCAGAATAGACACCAGGCCGTATCTGACGGGGATGGCGGCATCATCGTCACCTGGGACGATAACCGTTCCGCCAGCAGCGATATCTATGCCCAGAGAGTCGATTCGGATGGAATCGTGCAGTGGGCGCTCGATGGTATCCCCATATGCGTGAACATGGATCAACAGACCTTCCCCCGGATCGCTTCAGATGACGCGTACGGAGCAATCATCACCTGGCAGGAATCGACGGTCAATCTGTACGCGCAGAGGGTAGATGCCGCAGGCGACACACTCTGGGCGGCGAATGGGATCGTCGTATGCACTAATCCTTACGGAGCAAGATCCGACCCGCAGATCGCCAGGGACGGCAGCGGGGGCGCTGTCTTGTGCTGGTACGACTCGCGGACTCCCCGCGGGATATATGGCCAGCGGATCGATGCAACCGGCGACACTCTGTGGAGTGGCCCCGGAGTCCCGGTCTGCCTGGCCATCGCGACCCAGGAAGAACCCCGGATCGCCTCGGACGGCAGTGGGGGTGCCGCGATCGTGTGGAAGGAATCACTCAGACAGCAATACGACTATGGCGACGTCTACGCGCGTACGGTAGACCCAGGCGGCATCGTACAGGGTCCCTCTACCGGTGTCCCTATCTGCACAGCAGGTGGTCTGCAAAGGTTCATCCATATCACTACCGATGGTAGCGGTGGAGGCATCATCACATGGAGTGACTACCGCAACAGCGCAGAAACAGGGTCCGACATATACGCGGGCAGGGTGTATTTCAACGGCACAACGGACGCGGACACGCCGGATCTGCCGCAGGCGGGCTTCCTCTCGCAGAACTACCCCAACCCGTTCAATCCATCGACGACGATCGAGTTCGGGCTCGATAAGACTTCGCCCGTCAGCTTGAATGTCTACGATGTGGCGGGACGTCTTGTGCGGATCATCCTTGATGAGACCCTCCCCGCAGCTCATTACGCGGAAGTCTGGGACGGCAAGGACGGCAGCGGCAATGCGGTCGCAAGTGGAGTATATTTTTACCGACTTGAAACAGACACGATTACTCGGACGAGGAAAATGGTCCTGCTGCGATAAATCAGAGAACAGAAAGATGATCCTTCTGCGGTAATAGTCTGATAGCACATGTGACAACACCGTTGGGCTTGTCCAGGAATCTACCGCCGCATGCGGCGGTAAAAATCCTTGCAGTTGGTTCGTGTTAAGTCAGCATGGGGCAGTATTTGCGAACTGTATTCTGGCAGCCGTAAGTTGACCGTTACCTGTCATCGCAGCAGTACTATCTTGCGCGTCTGCGTAAAGTCTCCCGCGACGAGGCGATAGAAATATATCCCGCTCGATACCGGCTGCCCTCCACTGCCGGTGGCCGTCCAGTTTATCTCCTTGCGTCCCTCTGTCATCTGACGGTCCACGATTGTCGAGACAAGTTCTCCCTTCACGTTGTACACGCAGAGTCTCACGTACGTTGCGCCTGGCAGGTCGAACCTGATCGTCGTCGAGGGATTGAAGGGATTCGGGACGTTCTGATAGAGCATGAATCTACCCGGTCCTTCGTCTGCATCTTCCGCTTCGGCAGCTGTGATCACAGCCAGGGCATCATTGACAAGACGTGTGTGACTGTAGACCGCCGGATCGTCCTCCGGCAGATTTACAGGCACTTCCTTGGGCCCCGGTCCGGTCGTGTAGTAAGGATGCACCCAGCTCTGGATCACGACATGATCCAGCTCCACGCCGGTCGCGTTGACAGACTCGCTCCAGTCTATCGCCCCCTCGTAATAGGTCTGGTCGTCGTATGCGTCCGGTTCCCATAATTGGCTGTTCCACTGGATGTCTGTGATGATCACGCCGAACGCGATGCCCCGATCTTCCAGAAATGATTTAAGTTCCGCGAAGTCGGACGCGATGTCCGTGACGATCCCCCAGGAGTTATACTGATCGACCCGCGGACCGTTTACATCGAGGTGCAGGAACGGCAACGAAACGCCCCTGTCCTCCAGCGCGATGACCCAATCCTTCAACTGACCGACACTTACTTCCGGATAGAGTTCTATATGGCCGATGGGTATTTCAGGAAACCACGATTCCATCTGGAGGATGTAGGCGGCCACGTGATCTGCGATGATCTCCAGCGAATCGACAAGGCACGGTCTGGGATCCGTCTGGCCTGTATAGATGTAATAGTAGGCAGGGAGCCACTGCCTTATCGGTTCGTCCATGGCAAGATACCGGACGATGCCACCATTCGCCTCGACGTTTTGAATAACATTGATGGCCCCGTTGAGCGACAGGTTGAAAACGCTCTGGGCCGTCGAGCATTCGATCGGATCGGCGTTCACGACCGGCCCGGCAAAGAAGGATTCGATACCGATGCCGATACCCCAATGCCCCAGAATGGAGAAAGCATCGACATCCACAAGGTTATCGAGATAGTTCTCGCCACAGATCTGGGCGGGATTGAGCTGGCAGCCCCAGCCTCCGCTGCCGACCTGTGAGGTGGAGAACTTGAACACGTCGATCTTCTCTCTCGCCAGGTCCCACTTTTCTGGCGCTGTGAACATCTCCAGCATGTCCACGCTGGCTGTATTGGGAGAAAACCAGACGCGATCCTGCTCAAGCTGAGTCTGGGCGGAAATATCATCTACCGGTAATATCGTCCACAGAAGAATCGTCATATATATAGCCGCGGACTTCATGAAGTCTCTCTATTCCAGATACGTGTGTCTATTGCCTTACCATCTTTCATTATACCACAACGCTGATCGAGTTTGCAGGATCCATGGCAGGACGGCAAAGACGGCAGCGGCATTGCGGTCGCAAGTGGAGTATATTTTTACAGGCTCAGCACGAAGACATTTACAGAGAACAGGAAAATGATCCTGCTGCGATAAAGCTGGCGGGGGGGTCGACTCTACCCCCACACCGAGCGCTCCTTGACAGATCCGCATATACGGGTGTATAATGCGTCATAGCTTATAAAAATCGATAATGTCGCATGCGCCACAGTCTGAGGGATCTGTCAATCCAGCCTGATACCTTAAGGAGGATTCCCGTGAATATGCGGAGGGCCTCTATTGTCGTTTTGCTGACCTCCCTGCTACTGCCGCTCGGGTCATTTGCATACGGAGTGGAAAGCCCCATCATCCTTCATCCGACTGACGATACATGGATCTTTAATTCCAGTCCCGGAGCGGGTATGGGATTGCACGACAGCCTGCAGGTAATGAGTCACGGGCCGGACCCTCACATCTTCAGCCAGAAAGCACTGGTCAAGTTCGATCTCTCCGACCTGCCACCGGGAACCACGATCTCCTCTGCCACATTGTATCTCTACTACTATCACGGCAATCCCGAGTCTGAATGTCGTTACGAGGAATTGAGGCTGCGGAGGATTACCTGCTTCTGGGAGGAGGACTGGGCTACATGGGACACGGTCGGCAGCTGTTACGATTTTTCGATAACCGATGCCGCGCGGATGCAGACCTGTTACGGCTGGCTGGACTGGAATGTCACCGCCGATGTGCAGGCGATGATAGACGGCATGGAAAGTAACCATGGGTGGATGGTATCCGACGAAAGAACGGGTGACGATCATCCTGTCATCCGTTTTTGGGCCAGAGAAAGTGGCCACAAGATCCCATTCCTCGAGATCGTGCTCGAATCAGAGGAATGGCCGATGTATCTCCACGATGCGAGTAACAGGGCATATAACAATTCAAATATGCCCGATACGGCCGAAGTGATCTGGGATAACTATGTGGGCCCCGGCTTCGACTGCTCGCCAGCGGTGGTAGACGGAAAAGTATATATCGGATCGACCGATATGTTATGTTACGACGCGCTGGGTGACGGCGAAGGCTCTTCCGATCAGATCTGGCACTACTACATCGGTCCGAGTCACAACATCTACTCCTCACCGGCCGTGGTTGACGGCAAGGTCTATTTCGGAGTGGAAACAGGTGAGATATACTGTCTCGATGCGGCAGGTAACGGCGATGGGACGACCGATCTGATATGGAGTTATATGACCGGCGATCGCATCCGGTCAAGTCCCGTTGTCACCGATGGGAAAGTGTATATTGGATCATGGGATCGCAATGTGTATTGTCTCGATGCCGAGGGCAATGGCGACCTGACGACCGATCTTGTATGGAGCTATTCGACAGGCAGCGTGATCAGTTGTTCACCCGCATTCTCAAACGGCAGGATCTATATAGGATCGAACGATGATATCGTGTATTGCCTGGACGCTGAGGGCAATGGTGACGAGACGACCGATCTGATCTGGAGCTTCGCGACTGGCGATGATGTGATGTCTTCCCCCACTGTGTTTTCCGGTCATGTGTATGTTGGATCCAATGATGACAATTTATATTGCCTGGACGCAGAGGGCAATGGCGATGGAACGACCGATCTCATCTGGAGCGCCATTGTCGGCAGCATTCAAAAGTCTTCTCCCGCCATAGCATATGGCAGGGTATATATCGGATCATTCGGTTCAGGGATCAAATGCTTCGATGCTCTGGGCAATTGCGACGGAACGACCGATCTGATATGGACCCACATCCTCGGAGGCAGGGTTTACTCACCGGTCCTCGCCGACGGTAAAGTATATGCCGGATCCGGGGATGGCGTTTTGTCCTGTCTGGACGCCGAGGGCAACGGTGATGGAACGACCGATCTGCTCTGGGATCACACCACGTCAGACGACATTCAAACTTCACCGGCTATCGCCAGAGGCAGGATATACATCGGGTCGACCAACCATCACCTGTACTGCCTGGGAACTCTTCCTCCCCCGAGCATCGTCCAATCATCAGTGGAGCCCTGGGATTCATACGGACTTGCTTTCGTCTGCCCCGGGACGGGAACGAGCTGCGACAGCGTCACAGTGACCATCCGGGACGAGAACGGCGATCCCTGCCCATATTACGATGTCGAGATCGATCTCTCCGATTGCACCGGTCTCTGTATCGATATCCCGGACGGCCTGAGCGGCACCACAGACAGGGACGGCGTGGTCCGCCTCGATCCCCGGGTCGGCGGCTGCGCGGAATGCGACGTGATAGTACGGGCCATGGATACCGATATCAGGATCTATTCGAAGGTAACGAGTTCTGACTGGGACGGGAACTGGGCTGACGGCAAGGTGGAAACGGTAGACTCACTCTACTTCATGAGCCAGTTCATGCAACCATTCCCCGAACTCTGCGCCGACTATGACGGCAGCGGTTACGTCGACCTCGTCGATCTCTCGATGCTCGCCTGCTGCATGGGAACATCGAATGCCGAGACCTGCTCCCTTTTCTACGACTGTGAAATCGTTCCGTGCAGCATCGATTTCGAGACCCTTGTGATCGGGACCACTTTCGATACGACATTCGTGATCAGAAATACAGGCAGCGCATCCCTCTGCGACACGGTCTCGCTCTCATGCGATGGGTTTAGTCTGGTCTCGGGAGGCGGTCTCTACTACCTCCCCAGCGGTGACTCCCTGGAGGTGACGGTGAGGTTCGAGCCGGTCGACACCGGGACAAATGTCTGCACGATCGAGACAGGGGATTCCAGGTGCTGCGACGTGCTCTGCACCGGCGTAGCGGTCAACCCGTGCGTCGTCGAATCGACGACCATAGATTTCGGTATGGTGAACGCGGGATGCCATATCGATACCACATTCACCATCATAAACAATCAGGATGAAGCCCTGTCAGGAACGGTGTCGGAATCCTGCCCCTGCGACACCATTCTATCTGGAGGAGGGCCGTATACCCTGGCTCCCGGTGAGACCCTCAGGGTGACAGTGCGTTTTCAGCCCACCATCCCGGGTACGCATACATGCCTGATCGAGACGGGGGATCCGCTGTGCTGCGATGTGCAATGCACCGGCTGGACGCCATTCTATACATCGACCGATCATGTAGATTTCGGCGAAGTGGAGCTCGGGAAGAGCAGGGATCTCAGTTTCATGATCGACAACCACCACTGCTCGGATTCGCTGACGGGATCTGTGCACGAGCTGTTCGCGTACGACGATTTCAGCATCCTCTCATCGGGACACTTCAATCTGGCCCCGGGCGAGTCGAAAAAAGTAACCGTTCGTTTCGAACCCTCTTCACTGGAAAAACGCATATGCGTGATCGATATGAACAACGAGCAAATCAGGGATGTGGTCTGCTCCGGCACCGGGAAGTATGTATCCAGAGGAAGCAAGACACTCTTCTTCCTCGAGCAGAACGACCCGAACCCGTTCAACCCCATCACAGAGATCAGGTACAATCTCCCGCGGGACGCCCGGGTGCGGCTCGACATCTTCAACATCCTCGGGCAGAAGGTCGTTACGCTCGTGAACGAGCATCAGAGCGCCGGATTCAAGACGATCTCCTGGAACGGAAAGAATGACAGGGAAACAGACGTGTCCAGCGGAGTTTACTTCTGCAGGATAAGGGCGGGCGACTATACCGAAACCAGGAAGATGATCCTGCTCCGGTGAGCATGATTCCATTCCTCTTATTCGTAAATATTTCCATAGGGGGAATTCAAGATGGTAACATTTTCCCGTTCTACCCGCTTAGCTTGCGCTGCGATCACGCTACTGGTGATAACGAGTCTGATGGTCGCGGGAGCCCTGGCACAGACAAATCAACCTCCGGCTGTGCCGAGGTTCGATTCGGGGAAAATCGCCACTGCCACTGAAGTAGAATTCTTCGGTCACATCATATACATCCCGATGATGGTCAACGGGACCGGCCCCTACTCCTTTGTCCTCGATACAGGGGCTGGACGATTCTCGGCTATAGATTATTCGGTCGCTGAAGCTCTCGGCCTCGAGCAGACGCTGCTCATGAAAGGGGGCGGCGCGGGCGAAGACATTGTAGAGATCAACAACGTAGACTCGGTATCATTCGCCAGCATAGGAATATCCTTTGATCCGCGCTCGGCGATAAGCATCCCTCTTCACAGGATGGACCCGCACTGGGGTAAGCGCAAGGACGGGCTGATCGGAGGAGACCTTCTCTCGGCCCTGATCACGGTCGTCGACTACGAGGCGGGGACCCTTGTTTTCCACGATCCTGCGACTTACGAGTATAATGGACCCGGCGAACGGGTGCCGATCGAGCTGTTCAATAATTACATTTTTATCAGAGCTGAGGTGCTTCTACACGGACCCGGCGATCCGATAGAGGCTTTTTTCATGGTCGACACTGGTGTCCGACTCAGCCTCTTCAACAGTCCTTACTCGCGGGAGCATTCGTTGCCCGCTCAAAGTCCATCAACCATAACCGGAGTAACCGGGTTCGGACTCGGAGGATTGAGCCAGGGTGTCATCGGGCGTGTCCATGGTATCCGGATTGGTTCGACTCTCATCGAGAATCCGGTCGTCAATTTCTCGACCGATACTACCGGGGGACTTGCGGCGACCGATTTTTCGGGAATCATTGGAGCCGACATCCTGAGCCGTTTCACCCTTATTCTTGATTATAGTCGATCCGAGATCATTCTCGAGAAGAACGATCGATTCGCTGCCCCATTCGAAAACGACATGTGCGGGATACGCTTCGTAATGGATGGTGAGCGTTTCGATATTTTCAGAGCCTTCTCGATCTTCGATGGCTCACCGGCCGCGGAGGCAGGCATCCTGGAGGGCGACGTCCTGACTGCTGTCGATGGCCGCGAGGCGAGCAGCTTCACCATCGAGACACTGATGGAGTACCTCAGTCGCGAGGGTGCGGTAGTGCGTCTCACGATAAAGCGTGGAAGCGAAACGAAGGAGTTCGCCATTACCCTCAGGCGGATGGTATGAAACATAAGTGACAACTTTCACTCAAGAATTATTCTACTTGCGACATCCTGATTTGCCCGGTGACCGTAGCCTGACCTATTGAAATTCACCCCCCTTTCATGATATACTCTCCACATCAGATCAGACATTTCTGAGGGAAAAGATCACGACATATTCAGACGCCACCTGCAGGAGGAGATCATGAAAGCCACCCGATTACTTCCGGTTATTTCCTTGATGTGTACTTATCTCGCAATAGTATCTACAGTAATAGCGACGACACCCACACCCGCTGGCGCCGACTGGTTGTCGGGCGGTGTCCGCGTCTGCATGGACACGGCCAGAGACCCGCAGATCGTCTCGGACGGAGGGGGAGGGGCCTTTGTCGCGTGGAAAGATAGCCGAGGATCGAGTAGCCCCATCTACGCCCAGAGAATCGATGGCTCTGGCAATCCCTACTGGACGGTGAACGGTCTGCAGATCTCCGATACCGATAGTTATTACTTGCTGGAGCTGTTAAACGATGGAGTGGGCGGCGCGATAGCCGTCTATTCGACCGGCTCCACGATATGGGCACAGAGGTTTGACTCGGACGGCAACCGGCTCTGGGGCTGGGGTGTGGAGGTGACAGGCAGCCTTTCCCTGATAATGGAAATGATCAAAGTAGTTCCGGACGGACTTGGCGGCTTCGTGACAGTCTTCAAGGATGAAGCCAATATCTACGCTCAGAGAGTCGATTCTAACGGGGACCTTTCCTGGGACGAAGTAAGTGGCCGCGGAGCGGTAGTATTCGGCGATTTTACTAACTTCGATATCGTGAGTGACGGTATGGGAGGCGTGTTCGTGGCGGGATACAGCGATCCATCCTTGAATGTCTTCGTTCAGCGAGTCTACGCCTCGGGCGCCATCTGGCAGTCCGGAGGCCTGCTGATCCCCGATTGGACCGGGAACAACGTGTCAGACCCAGTCATTGCGGGCAACGGATACGACGGGGTGATAGTGGCCTGGCTTGAAGACAATTACGGTTGGGACGTTAAAGCACAGCGCATCGATCCAGCTGGTAACCTGCCGCCGGGTGACCCAGGGGAGTCAATGCCCATTTATCTATGCGAATGGTACGAGGACCAGCATAACCTGGCTATCCTCTCAGACGGCTCCGGCGGTGCATACGTAGCCTGGGAAGATAATCGGGACACATATGGTTATACACAGGTCTACGCTCAACATGTCGATAAATATAGAACGACACAATGGGCGGATAATGGCATCCTTTTCGGCCACGACATGGAGCATCAGACCGATATCGTACTCTTTGAATCGGGCGGCGAATGTTTTGCCACCTGGCTCGATATGCGATGGGACGAAGCCGTCGTGGGACAGAAGTTCGATGCAGGCGGAAGCTTTCTGTGGACGGAAGGGGGAGAATATCTGGCTGAGGTCTCTACGAGTGATGGATATGATTCATCCCCTGACGGCGCTGGAGGGATCTTCGTTACGATGACGGATGATCAGGTTCCGGATGGTCAGGGCCTCTATGTGCAATCTGTCGACTACAAGGGTGACAACCCCGTGCCTCATCCGACGATCTCAAGCGTAACCGATGTGCCTGTTGACCAGGGAGGCGCTGTCAGGTTGACTGTAGACAGGTCCGACTACGACGACCCCCATCAGGTCTTCGTCCAGGTGGCGAGATACGACGTCTGGCAGCGAGTCGATGGTACACTTTATGCCCCTGCCACCTTTCAGCCACCAGCCGATGTACTCTCTGAAGATATCATCGCGGAAGTAGGCGAAAACATCATAATCGAATCATCGGAAGGGCGCTTCCTCCTCACCGCTCCGACAGGAGCCATACCGGCGGGCACCTGGGAACTGGTCGGCTCCTTCGACGCAGCGCAGAGCGATGAATATATCTATAGAACAAGCACACTTGCAGACTCGTCAGCGACCGGTATCCCCTACAATGTATATGTCGTCTCGGCACACACCAAAGACCCCGCGTTCTGGTATATCAGCGAGCCCGACAGCGGGTACTCGGTGGACAACCTCGCTCCCGCCCCGCCGCTGGGACTCGCGGGAGAACAGTCGCAGAGCCCAACCGGCCTTGAGCTGAGCTGGGATGAGAACCTGGAAGACGACCTCTGGTACTACGCGGTCTACAGGGGCACGAGTGAGACCTTCATCCCCGGCTCCGGTAACCTCGTAGCGACACCCGAAGGCGAATACTGTTTCGACAGCGGTTGGGACTGGCAGCAGGACTACTGGTACAAACTTTCGGCGGTCGACGAGAACGGGAACGAGAGCGGATATATAACGATGGGCCCCGGCGATGTGACAGGCGAAGATCCTCAGACGCCTCCTCTGGCGAGTTACCTTTCGCAGAACTATCCAAATCCGTTTAATCCTTCGACGGCTATTCAGTTTGGGCTGTCTCATAGTTCGCGTGTATCCCTGAAGATCTACAACGTTTCTGGAAAACTTGTACGCGTGGTCGTCGAGGAGAGCCGACCGGCTGGTCACTACAATGAAAACTGGGACGGCAAAGATGAATCCGGTCGCGCAGTAGCAAGTGGAGTATATTTTTACAGGCTCAGCACAACGGCATTTACAGAGAACAGAAAGATGATCCTGCTGCGTTAGTGCGGATGAGTCCTTTTACATTTGCTGCCGAACCCGAGGCTTATTGCCAGCACCTATTGCCTTAACGAAGCAGCACCATCTTGCGCGTCTGCACATAGTCGCCGGCGACGAGGCGATAGAAATAGATGCCGCTTGATATCGACCTCGCTGCGTTGCCGCTGGCCATCCAGTTGATCTCTTTACGGCCTTCAGTCATCTGCCGATCCACGATGGTCGAGACGAGCTCGCCCTTCACATTGTACACGCAAAGACTCACATGCGCAGCCTGAGGCAGGTCGAACCGGATAGTCGTAGCTGGGTTGAACGGATTGGGTACGTTCTGGTGAAGGACGAACGCGTTCGGCTGCGCCAGCTCGTCACCGGCCGCAGTCTGAATCGTCGTGAGTATCGTAAAATCGTCACCAAAAATATATAATGCCTGCCCGATCTTCCCGTCCAGCTCGCGGAATTCAAAACGGGTAACTCCGGCAGGCCGTGTATCGATGACACCGAAAAACTGATGCCCACTTGAGACAGCCCCCCCAGTGTACAGGGAATCGTCAAGGAGTATCCCTACTTTGGCACCGTAGAACCCCGTGATATAGCCCCCGACACCCTGAAGAGTCCTCATGTGAGGTTCCAGGGTCCCGGTGAATCCATCGTGGTACAGGCAATGATCCGGAGGATTGTCGATGTCACACTGGTCCGGCGTTCCTGTGGCGGATCCATGTAGAGGGTCGAATATCCCCCACAGTCCGGTCCGCGCTGGTCCCGGCCCTGTCGTGATCTCGTGAAAGTCAGGAGAACCGGAATGGTTGGACTCCCACAGGATCCCCTGGCTGGACACTGACGGAGCGGTATCTGGAGAACGAGCGATGGACCATGCTGCATCGTCCTCGAAACCCTCCTGAAAATTACTGAACCCATACTCGGCTGCTTTCGCCAGAAAGGCGGATTCGTTCCAGCAGACAAAGACATCGGGTCCACCGTTGCAGGCGGTCAATGTGACGATCGCCTCCGAGGAGACCGAACCGAAAACTGCGCGGTAGACGAAGCTGTCGAACCCGTCAAATGTAACGCCCGGCGTATATATAAACGATCCATCGGAATTCAAACTGAGTGTGCCATGGAATACGTCAGATACCAGCTCCGCAGTCGCGCCCGACTCGCCGGCACTTTCACCATCGAGGATATCGTTATCCAGGATACCGAAAACATCTACCTCCAGCGAGATCCCGAACGGTATGCCGAATTCATCGTCGTACGCTGTGAGTACCTGCGCCTGAAGAGTCCCGGCTGAGAACAACGCCAGAATACCCGCGATAATTATATACTTCGAATAGTCTCTTGATTTTGAATGTAACATTCTACCCTTCTCCCAGTGTATCTCTGTAGCCGTGCAACGTATAAGTCTATCTCTCCCTCGTATCTCTGCTGCCGTTCAGCCAGAAAATCTATCTCATGCTTATATTATACTAATTTAGTCCTATATAGCAAGGCAGGTGTGGGAATATTATTCAGGCTGAGCGGGGGATCCATTCCTCCCGCCCTACCTCTCCGGTCTCGTGATCTATTTTCAGGCTCTCCGCCATAGAACCATTTACAGGCCGGGGAGAATCATATTATCCTCCACTGATCGCAGAAAGGAACAGATGGATTACAATCTTGTAGTAATAGGTGGAGGAGCATCCGGTATGCTCGCGGCCGGAAGGGCGGCGGAGAACGGGCTCAAGGTCCTTCTGCTCGAGAGAAACAACCGTCTCGGGATGAAGCTTGGAATAACGGGTAAGGGA
>JAHOYU010000004.1 GCA_019038625.1 Candidatus Latescibacterota bacterium
GCGAATACTTCATCGACCTTTCCAGACCCGAAATCATGCCCGATAGAGACAAGTACCCGGGGTTTCTCTGCTCTATCCTCATTGGAGATCCTTTTGATACGCCCCTTTATTTTTTCGAGCAGGATTCCCGCCTCGTTCTCGGCACCAAGGCATTGACCCAGTGTATCTATTGATCCAAGGATATCACCGACTGTCTTATTGTCCACAGTCATCGTTTTGATACCGATTCCAGAAAGATATTCAGCAGCATCTTCCTGTTCGGGAAGGAGCAATACAAGATCCGGTCGCAGAGCTGCTATGGCTTCATAATTAGTGTCAAGATAACCTCCGACCTCAGGAATGCTTTCAGTCTCAGGCGGGTAATCACAGAACCTGCTCACTCCGGCGATACGATCCCCCATCCCGAGGGCGAAAACTATCTCTGTCGTACTCGGAGATAGCGATACGATCCTGACTGGAGTCGAACCGTTACTTTCAGATGGTCGTGGTTCATTTCGGGGTTTCGAGCAGGCCTGGAGTATGAGCAGAGTCGAAAGGATAAGGAATGTCGGGAATAATATTCTCTTCGCCAGCATGAGGTCCCTCTCAGGCTTATTCTCCGATCTGTATTTTCTAATGCTTCTTCTACGCTTAAAAAGATTAGTTAGCATTAATTTTTACTAAATATATAGCAAGGACTTGTGTGATTCACTTCATGTTATTTATTGGCAAGGCGCTCCATCGCCTCATCGAACCCGTCTTTTCCCGAAAGCATCACAGTGCCCGCAGGGTATCTCGACGATGCTATAGAACACAATTCACCAGAAAGATCTCTGATCTCCCATTGTGCGTGTGTATCACTTCTCAATCTGGAAAAATGATACAACTCCCTAAGGTTCATATTTATAAGCACTCGTCTCCTGTGGGCATTAGTCAGGACATATTCGGCAAGGATCCTGTCCGTGGAAGCGATCTTCCTGTAAAGTCTTTCAGCCCTTTGTACAGCTTTTCGAAAAACAGATACAGCACGTCCCTTTTTAACTGTCGAGGGGACGACACATCCAAGGCCCGTATCGTAAGGTTGTACGATCTGTGTCGTCATCCTGTGTCGTTTAAGCTGAGCGTAACAGGACGCCGAGACCTTGACTTCGAAAAGCAACTGAATGTTCTCAAACTCTCTCCACACGCTGTCATGAGGCTTAATGAGCTTCAGTGTCTCGCATATCATATCACTTATCTCACTCTTACTCATCGAACGGGCTATTTCGAGAGCGGCAGAATATGATATCGACGAACTGGAAAAGACCAGTCCCGCTGCCAGCTTTTCATCGCCTGACGCCGTGCATGTGACCAGGTTCGCCATTTTTCCATCGTCACCGATCCTCTTCCCATCACGTGCGAGCCGTTTCCTGATTCTCGGGATCGACTTGAAATATTCGGTAGGCTCGGGATATTTTACAAGTGAGGGCGCAACATTGCCTGCTATCGATGATAGTTTTCCAGCAAATTCCCTCAGCTCCTGAAGGGGGTGTGAGGCAAGCCTGCTGATCATATACTCCGCCTCTCTGCCGTTCAGAGTCATACCCAGTTGAGCGCTGGTGGCAAGTGGCATCAGATATCTGGCATCTTCTCTCGCCACATATTTGTCTTCGCCTGAGGCTTCGATCCTGCGATAGACTTCTTCGTAGGCTTCCGATAGATAATCGATCAGATTCAGAAATACATCCCTGTATTCGCTTTCTGATATCTCTTTTGGGATCACAAAATCCCGCCCCAGTTTTATATAACGCTGGGATTTTTCCGTGTATGATGCCAACCTGAAATGCTCTATATATTCCACGGCCAGCCTCGATACACCCATGATATCGAAGTTGAAGACGGCATGCTCGGCCACCGATGAATGCCCGAGACCGAATATTATGGTCTCATTCGATCTGCGTGCTTTCTCGACCCGGGTCCTCGCTTCCTTCCGAAGCGTATCGACATTTCTCGGATCCCTGCTGATCCTGGCATACGCCGCCGAGATCACTTCAGGTGTCATCTCCAACCCGAGTGTATCTCCAGCTTTCTTTATCATGTCGGATTCTACATTGTATCCAGCGAGGATCACCCTCATGACTTCTCCATATCCCGATTATTAAAAATCAAAGAATATCGTCCCGTAAAATTTCCATTCTTTACCCTCATACGTCCTCAGACCTTCTATGAAGGGATCTACATACTTGATCTCATTAAAACCATATGCCCCTTCGAAAGAAACGGCGAGGGGATAATTGTAGAATGAGAAACCTTTCATCCGAAGTTCAAAGCCGGCATCCTTCATGTTATGATCGAGGTCGAATTTGTCTTCGTCCCAGGCCTTTCCAGCTTCAACGAAGACCGCACCATACACAGACCCGAGGTATGTGGACATCATTTGCCAGTTTATATTCCGCCAGATCGGAAACCTGTAGGTCAGGCGTGCCATTGCGTTTTTCTTGCCGCCCATGCTGTAATACGAATATCCCCTCATACCGTCGCGGCTACCCAGAAAAAGGTTGAAAAAATCGTCGACCTCTTTCTTATCTATAAATCCACCTTTTACAAATAGAGCGAGTGAATGCGACCAGAACGGTACAGGAATAAATTCCTCATAATGCAGGTAGTATCTTCCAAAATTATTTACATCATAAAATGGTTTAAAATTATATTCGAATTCCCCTGAAGAGAGGTTGTTCCAGGCTCTGGTCAATTCGAGGCTTATCCTTCTTCCCTTCCTGGGGTTTATATCAGACTCTACACCCGATCCTATATTCCAGTAGTTGAGGATAAGGGAGACTTCATTTGACTTGTAATAGTTCCAGCCAAGCTCCATATCGATATCTTCAGCCTCCCAGGCGTTGATATTAAGTCCGTACTCCCCATGATTAAACCTGAGGACCGCGTCTTTTCTCTTTCTGGCGGATGGTTCGTCGAACTCGAACATGCAACTGAAGAAGACGTCCCACAGGTCGTACCTCACCTGCACGTTTCCCAGAGCCTCTTCATAATATTTATAGTACTTTCTGGCCGAATAGAAATTAACCGCGAAGGTCGGTTTGAACTGCCTGGTCTCGATACCTGCCTGGATATTGTATTCCTTGTCGTCATTGATAGAGCCCGAAGCGTAAAAGTTCTGGCGGTCCAGGTAGTCCCTCGTATCCAAAGTCAGGCCGATCCTCGGCTTCTTATCGTAATACATAAGCCTCGGGAAGAGATAGATCGGTGTATACTTGATATCATAATCATGTGCTTCACTGATTTTCTTATCAAGTTCATAGTAGTCGTACAATGCCCCGGTCCCGTCGGCAGTACGGAGTCGGCAGATATAGTTGGATCTATTTTCCATTACTTCTCGTTCTTCAGGTATCGCGCTGCCAGAGATGGCCTTGCCTCTCCAATCCTCTATCTTTCGGATACCATAACCGTCCCTGCCGTAAGATGAGAACAACAGACCTTCATTGTGACTTACCGGGGAGAAAGCGCCGCCGAGAAGATTTGTCACCATCTGGTCATCACCGTGACAGGATTCTCTATGGTATATATTGAATATCCCTGTCCTGTCACTGGCATAGAAATATCCTGATCCTGAATCATCCCAGGACGGGTCGCGTTCATCGGCCAGTTTCCCGACCAGAACAGTATCCGTTCTTGTGACGGGGTCGATCAGCACGATATCCCTGGTCGTGCCGTTGAACCTCGACGTCAATATCCCCCGGTCGCTCCACGAAAGCCCATGATATCTGTATCCTCTTTCACCGGAAACAAGGAGTTTCACATCACGATTGTCGACATAGAATGCCACATCGACGAGTACGATATCTTCTTTTCCGTCCCCGGTCCTTACAGCCGCGATCGATCCTCCGTCAGGTGAGAACTCGGGATCCACCACTCTTAATCCACGAGTAAGTCTTTCTTCTTTTTCTGTATTCAAATCGAAGATAAAGATATCATTTATCTCATATCCATGAGGATTGTCATCGCTCCTTTTTGCATAGCAGAGCTTACTACCATCCTTCGATATACCCGGCCTGGAGTTCACATCTTCCGAGATAATTCTCGTGCTGCCATCTGATTCCAGGCAGACGAGATCCATCCCCATGTAATCACGACCCATATTTGAAAGATAGTAGACCTTCCCGCCTGCTGCGGATACTACAGGAAAGAGATTCATATAACCTTCGCCGGCAAATCTTACGCCCTCTATCCACCTCTCCTGTATCATTTCCCTCACATGGATATACTCGGTCTCCATACTGTCTTTCCATCGTCTGTAAAGCTCGGAAGAGGATATTCCAAGAGTTTTCCTGCATGCTCCTTCGAATCCTGACCTGTTCCATATCTTGAAATATTCCCAGAAACTTGCTGGTCTGGAGTACCAGGCCTTGTGAGCTTCCAGAAGTTCCCCGAGGCTTTCCCGCCCGAATTCCTGCGAGATAAACTTCACAAGCGAATAACCCTGATTATATACAAGCTCTGACTCAAGCGAGTTCTTGCCGAAGACCCCCATCTCATCAAGAGAAAGAAGCCCTTTCTCAAGCACGGCGATCCTGAGAAGCATATCCCTGTGACTATCCCATATATCGTTTCTGGATGTCGGGCACTGAAATTGGGCGACTCCTTCAGCGAACCAGCTCGGAATTGTCACACCCGCGATCGGAAGAGATCCCTGGAAATTGGGATACCCGGTGATCACATCTGGTCTTTTCTCTCTTTCAAATGTGATTCCCTGCAGATAGATCGAAGGCAGCCATCTCGGCATCTTCATCGCGGACCTTATCGTCACCATATGAGTGAATTCGTGGGTCAGAACGTTTCTCAGCCAGTCTGCAGTTCCACGTAGATGGAATTCATAATCCGAAGCATCAAGATCTATCCTGTTGAGGTAAAAATAGGCAGCTCCGGCCGATCTATCATCGTTGTCATGGAGGTTTATATAGACTCTATCGAGTTCATAATCATAGAACTCCGTAACAGGGCCATATATCTCTTCCGCTATCCTTGCGACCTCCCGGGCGCTCCACTCTTCCCCCTCATGAAAATGAACAGAGAAATGTTCGGTCTCTATGCTCTTCCACTTGATTTCAGTCCTGTTCCAGGCGGCAAGGGCGTCAGGTATAGAGAGTAATACTATTGCAGCCGTTGCAGCCGCAAATAACTTCCCTGATTTAATAAGTCTGACCATGTTCTGCTCCGTCGCTTTTAAATGGTTCAGGGGACGGCCGCTAAATATAACACATGGTGAAGCCCGATTCTTCAAAAATCGGGCTTCACCATTTAAAAGCTGCATTCTATGCTACGACTTGCCAACAGACGGGGAGGTCTATCGTCCGCTGACCTTTTTCAGGTACCTGTAAATATCACTGTCAGTAGTCATGATCACCCTGGAATTCGCACCCATGGACTCCTTGTAGACATCAAGAGTCTGCAGGAATGAATAGAACTCGGGATCCTTGCGATATGCCTCGGCATAGATCTTGGTTGCCCTGGCATCAGCCTCGCCCCTGATCTCCTTTGCCTTCTTGTAGGCTTCTGACTGTATCCTGTTCAGTTCCCTTTCTTTCATACCGACGATCTCGGCTTTCTTTCCCTCACCCTCTGAACGATACTTCGAAGCTACTCTCTGGCGTTCGGATATCATTCGTTCGTACACCTTTTTCCGCACATCCTCGATGTAGTTAAGTCTCTTTATCTGGACGTCGAGAAGTTCGATGCCATAAGCTGGCACCAGTTCAATGGCCCTGGTAAGTATATCCCTTGCTGTTGCTTCTCTCCCGAAGGTTATCCTTTCGAGTTCTTCAGCCACCTGGGATTCTTCACCGACACTCTCATCCAGTTCCTCGGTAGTCTTCTCCGCATCGAGAATACTGTTAGTATTTCTTACGACCTCAACGAGAATATGTCCAGAAACGACATCTCTCGATGCCGAATCTATGATATCGTCCATCCTCGTCTGCGCGCCAGTGACGTTCCCGACAGACTGGTAGAAGAGCAGAGGATCGACGATCCTCCATCTGGCCGTCGTATCGAGCCAGATATATTTCTTGTCAGCCGTAGGGATCTGATCCGCGGACGCGTCCCATATAAGGATCCTCTTATCAAACCTGTGCAGCGTATGGATGAGGGGCATCTTGAAATGCAGTCCAGCCTTGTCTATCTTTCCACCTACCGGCTTTCCAAACTGGGTGATGATCGCCTGCTCCGATTCCTTCAGAGTGTAAACGGCGTTCGAGAGAAATATGAATATGATGACTCCGATAATGATCAAAGGTAATCCTTTCCTCTTCATCGCCCATCACCTCCCTTCGCCTTTCCACCCAGATCGAGTAGAGGCAATATCGATTTCTGTTGTTCATCTACGATATATATATCTTCAAGTTTCGGCAGTATCTCCCGCATCGTCTCGAGGTACAGCCGCCGTCTGGTCACATCGGGAGCATTCCTGTATTCAAGGTAGACCTGGCGGAACAATGACGCGTCCCCCATAGCCTGGTTGACTCTCTGCAGAGCATAACCCTCCGCTACCGCGATCATCTGATCCGCTTCACCCTTGGCCCGTGGGATCCTCTTGTTGTAATCCTCCCAGGCCTCGTTGATCATTTTTTCCTTGTCCTGTTTCGCCCTGTTCACTTCGTTAAAAGCGGGCCTTACCGGCTCGGGAGGGTTGACATCCTGAAGCTTGACAGTGACGATCTGGATACCCGCCTCGAACTGGTCGAGGAGTACCTGCAGACCTACTTCCACTTCCTTGGCTATCTCGATTCTGCCCAGTGTAAGAACGTCCGTAACACCTCTGTCTCCGACAACTCTTCTTACGACGGCCTCTGACATCGCCCTGAGCGTCTCCTCAGGGTCTTTTATCTTGAATAGATAATTGTAGGGATCCTTTATCTTATACTGAACTATCCACTCGACTTCAGCGACATTCAGGTCTCCGGTCAGGATTATTGATTCATTCTGGAATCCCCTGCTGGCGTACTGGGTCCTGACACCAGCCTTTACCGTACGGAATCCAAATTCCTGCTTGAAGACCTTCTTTACCTTGACCTTCTCCACTTTCTCGATTCCGAATGGGATCTTTAAATGGAGGCCGGGGTTCGTCGTTCTGACGTATTTACCGAACTGAAGAACTACACCGACTTCATCAGTGCCGACCGAGTATAAACCCGAAGCGACGATTATTATCGCCAGGACAACAAGCAATATACGCTTGAACATCTTCCCCGGGAGTTCGTAGGAATCCTTTCCTACCTGGACTTTCATCTACATCACCCGCTTTCGTTACAATTCCGTCGGCATACAACCTCAGCAGCCGACCTTTCTTTACATACCATACATTCTCAGGCAATATTTATTCACTCGCCGGTTTTGACGGTAATTCAGTTTGGCCGGATGAGTCAACAGGTTTCTGGGAACTCAGACCTGCCTGTACTGGTACCTCGCACGGCATGTTCCCTCGCTCGACACCATGCAGGGGCCTACAGGCATCCTCGGCGTGCATCCTGTCCCGAACAAAGGGCAATCTTCCGATTCGGCCTCACCGAGTATAACCTTGTGGCATATGCACCCGGGCATGACATCCACCGCGTTCGGGTCGGGACTGAGATTCATTTTCTCTACGGCATCGAACCGGGAGTACTCTTCCCTCAACCTCAGGCCCGATCCAGGTATTGTACCAATGCCTCTCCAATTCGAATCAGAGACTGTAAATACACTTTCTATCAACTCCCTGGCTTTTCGGTTGCCTTCCTCTGTGACCACTCTCCTGTATAGATTCGCCGTCTTGAAAGGTGGCCCGGCTTCGACCATCCTGGCCAACTCCAGTATCCCCTGCAGCATATCGACAGGCTCGAATCCGGATATTACTCCGGGAATACCTGCATCCTCGAGGAAAGAATATCCCTCCCTGCCGAGCACGATACTGACGTGACCTGGAAGAATAAAGCCATCCAGTGCTCCCTCAGATCTTTCCAGAAGAAACTCCAGTGCTGGAGGAACGAGCCTGAGCGATGTGATCACCGAGAAATTCGGCACAGAAACAGTACGTAGCGCAGCGGCTATCGGAGCTATCGTAGTCTCGAACCCGACAGCCATAAAGACCACTTCTTTGTCCGGATCTTCCATAGCGATAGATAATGCGTCCAGGGGAGAATATACGACCCTCACATCTGCGCCCCGCGCTTTGAGAAGTTCCAGTGTCGTTTCCCCTGAGGGAACCCTGAACATATCACCGAATGTCGCAAGAGTCACATCAGGGAGACTCGCTGCCTGAACAGCCAGCGAGATATCAGAAGCTGGACACACACATACCGGACATCCGGGACCGGCGACAAGCCTCAATCCAGTCGGCAGCATGGACCTTATTCCAGCTTTGGCCAGAGAATGTTCATGGGTACCGCAGACATGCATCAGAGTCAGAGGTCTGGTCGGCTTGAGCGAGATCAGGCTTTCGGCCATCGGGCCCGCTATGACCGGATCGTGGAAAGAGTCGAAGAAGTTTTCATCCATCATGATCCGCTCCCGCTCTCCGGGTCGTGTGTCATCCCAGCCCTGTATACCTGTTTGATCAGCTCCAGCGTCTCAAGAGCTTCCGTTTTATCCAGTTTCTCTATCGCGTATCCTGTATGTATCAGGACATAATCTCCCATCTCCGCACTGTCGATCAGATCAAGACGAACCTCTTTTCTGATCCCTCCGGCCTCTACGACCGCCTTGTCACCTTCCATTTCCATAATTCGCATGGGGATGGCCAGACACATGTTTAACTCATCCTTTCTTCACACAGGCGGACCATCCAGTCGACCCAGTCCTGTATCCCCTGTCCCGTTCTGCAGGAGATCTCGATAATATCAATCGATGGATTTATGTCCCTCGCCTCATCCTTCGCCTTCTCGATATCGAAATCCACGTAGGGAGCAAGGTCGATCTTGTTCATTATAAGCAGGTCGGATTCGTGAAACATCAAAGGATATTTCTTCGGCTTGTCGTCACCTTCTGTAATACTTAGAAGCATCACCTTCGCATCCACTCCTATATCGAATTCTGCGGGACAGACCAGGTTTCCGACATTTTCGACAAGAAGCATATCGATATTGTCAAGATCGAGCTGATGTAGCGCGGAATGGACCATGGATGCGTCAAGATGACACACCCCCCCAGTCTCGATCTGGTAGACATCGATATCAAGCGCAGCAATGCGCTCCGCGTCACGGCTCGTCTGCAGATCTCCCTCTATGACCGCAACCCTGTACTTCTCTATAAGCCCGGGGATGGAAGCGACGAGCAGAGATGTCTTCCCTGCGCCGGGTGCGCTCATAATGTTGACCGACACGACGCCGTGTTTCTTCAACATGGTCGAATTCTCTGCCGCGATCTCCCTGTTCCTCTCCCTGAGGTCGTCACCCATATTTATCTGGTGCATCATCATCCCCCTGTGTTTTCCACCTTATCACGGCTTTCCGGATTATCCGATTCATCATCTACCAGAATATAATCTATCTCCATCTCTCTCCCCGATGTGATCTCTATGCTAGTCCCGCCGCACTCAGGGCATCTCAAAGTAAAATCTTCCGGATTGAAATCGCTACCGCAATCCTGGCAATGAACGTTGAATGGAATATCTTCAATTACGAGAATTGCGTTCTCGGCAATCGTTCCCTTCACGAGGATATCGAAAGAGAAATTCAGAGAGTCCCTGTTTACTCCAGCCATCTTCCCGATTCGGAGATGTATCTCCGTGACAGGACCATCTCCCTGTTTCGATGCCGCGACTCCGACCATCCTGAGAAGATTCTGCATGAGTGAGACTTCATGCATTCCCTGATCTCCTCCCGGCAAGATCGATCGAGACTCTTTTCATCTTCTCTCCTTTTACCAGGGATGTTATTTCTCTGGCAAGGAGAGGGATCACCCGAGCCACGTCTTCGAGACAGCCCTCCGACAAAGTAAGCATATCCGCCGCCTGCACCGCATAGATGACCACTTCATCCGGCATCTCAAACCCCAGCCTCCGCCCGAGTGCCAGTGCCGTCACAATATCTATGTCATGACATGATGATAGCCTTGGAGTGATCTTCAGGTCGTCAGGCCTGAGTCTGAATACAGTGCCAGGGAGTTCCCCATCGAGTTTTATGGCGTCGATCAGGATGGCCCTCTCATATCC
>JAHOYU010000005.1 GCA_019038625.1 Candidatus Latescibacterota bacterium
GAGGATATCCCTGGGTGGTTATTCCGGTGGAGCAGCGCGATACCTATATGACTTCATTGGAAGAGGCCAGTGTTTCGGAAGATATCGTTCCCTTTGCTAGATTTCTTTCGAGTTTGATGAAGAGCATGGAATAAAATTGGCCTTGGCAAGAGGTAATCCTGGCCATCAATGCAAATTTTCCAATTGATGGTTTCCCGCTTTTTGCTTCTTCCTGAAGACCCTAATTGATTGAGCTCAATTAAAGGAATCTCCGTAAAACCCGGGGCGGTTCACTCCCTGCTAGCTCTTGCTATACAAGTCCTATTCGTCGACCAACAATCTGTTAATATCTTCCTTGGATTTTACTCGAATAACCCCCATGCGTTTATCCCAATTCCGGAGTCCGGCTAGATTGACATGAAACTTTTGTACGATTTTTCGAGCAGCGTACCGTACCAGTCGTTCGTCGTCATTGATCACGCGCATGCGACAGTGAATAAACTCGTATGCAGCATACAGAGCGAGCAAGTAGAAGAATGGCAGAATCGCAACAGTGAGGATGGGCGAAAGCAAAAACCCATGAATTGTTGAATAGGTAATCAGATCGGGCTTGTAGCGAAAGACGCTTGCGAGCGAGAACCCGACTACGGTCAGGCCATAACACACCAAGAATGCGTTGAACAACCGCTCGACAGCTTTGTACTCGTCCTTGTTCTCGGAAAACGCCTTCATTGCTACTGCGAGCGCGACTACAGGGAAACAAATTAACTCCACCCACAAGGGGAAGACATACATATTGGCTAAAAATTCCAGAAAAACGGTTAACGTAAACAACCCCTTCAATACCTTTTTGTAGTAGCCGTCCTTCCGCCATGCATCACCAGAATTTACAAACATCACCAAAGCAACACCGAAAAACCACGTGATCGTTTCTTTGAGATCACCGACGCTCCAGTAATCGACCTGCCACAGCAGGTAAACAAGTGCCACGGTGGACGCGACGAGCACCAAGAAGGAGGAAAACAGTTTGGGGTGAAAGAATGTTTGAAAAAGAGTTTTTACTGATGCTCGCACTGGACCATGAAAAAGAAACCAACCGACAAACACCAGTCCCCAAAAATAGAGGGCCAGCTCTCGATTATTGAAGATGCTCTTTAAGGTTTCCATGGTATCGCCCTCTACCCGACTGAGAGCCAAAATATTCGTATAACTTTGGCTTCAGCTGCAAACACTTGTTAGCCAATGCCCGGGATTGACCTTTGGCCTGACACCTTTGTTTTTAGAGCCATTTGTCTGTTACTGTACAATCCATCGGTCGAACACTCGCCTTCTGATTTCGAGACTTTTTCCTTGGGGAAAAACGAAATTCCATACCTGCGATGATAGCCGTACGAACTGTTGCGATTGCGCGGATTGTGAGACATGCGCTCCACCAATGGCAAAAGGACCTTTGCAACTTCGTGCATGCCCTCATTGCGTCGATTGTGGCACTCGACACAATGGCTGATTGCGCCGAGAATTATGTCGGCAAACTGCACAAATTCCGTGTGAACGGGGTGCGCTTCGAGTGATTTTGGGTCCGAGTCCACGAACTGAATAGAATTGGTCTTCACTGACACATTTTCGACGTCACGTTCCGCACACATAATAGAGTGCCAGTCAAAGTACTCGTGATTTTCTAGATTTCCTTCGGTGTCGTGAACAACTTCGTCGACAACGATTGGATGATCTGCGCCGAAATAGTATTTCAACCCCCCAATCAGCTGGGACCGAAAAAACCGATTATACATTGCGGCGTATGTCGCCGACTTCGACGAATTTTCTCCAAATGCATTTTCGTTCAAATTGTGTCGGTCAATACCGAGGATTTTCAGGTACAAAGCACCGTTTTGCTTCGCCTCATCCAGAACAATTGATGCCCACTTCTTCCCCGTGGCGACCTTTTCTCCGCGCCCACTTCTATTCAGGCCACTGAACTTTAGTTCGTGGAAGTAACTGTAGGTTGATCTCACCGCGTTGAGTAAACCACGCATGTACTCGAGACGATTACTAGGGATAAATACTAGTCCTATATAGTCCCACCGATCACACAGTTGTTTTCGCTCGTCAGCGTAAACGGTAATGGAAATTGGTGGTTTCCGGTAATCGTACACGGCCAGACATACTCAATTCATTTGGCTAACATGAGATCGCCTGTTCTATATAACTGAATAGGCTACACAAGATGCTGCGTCCACATCATTTTCATTTTATCAATTTAGGAGATCTAAGGGAACCCACAGAGGAACCCAGAAGCCTTTTTTGTCAAACTGTGGATGTTTTCATCCACCTAATCCACTCAAAAACATGCCGTTGCAAGATCACCAAATCCCTAAACCTTCTGACTGTTTATCCCTCAACTCCTCCACGGTATGTCTGTTTTGGTTTGCACCTTTGCCGCAAACTGGAAACGTTGCTTCTCAGGAGCTCACGAGAATCAGAATTGCCTCCCTGTTTAACCGTCATAAGCTTTGCCCGCGGCACGTTCAAGTTCTTTCAGTAAATCTTGCGCTCGGCTGAAAACCTCGGGCGACCCCAACGCTTGAGCCGCGATGGCGAAACTTTGGCCACAACGGTAGTACTGATTCCAGAAACTCTCCTCGTGCACCGCAACCAACGGAATATCCGGCATCCCTTCCAAGTGAAAATGCGGAGGTTTACCGCCATACATTTCCATGATCTGAGGCGACCCTCCGTGGACAAATCCAGAAAAGAGCTTGCCTATCGCCCAAACCTGCTCGGTTGCTGACACAAATTCACCGCCAACGCGAGTAGCGATAGTCGCATTTGACTGGTCGATAGCCTTTCTGACCTCCTTGCGTGTCACCCTCTTTTGGCGATTTCTAATTGAGCCCATGGGATCGTTAGTGTTCTCGAAATCGTCGGCGTAGAAGGCCTTCAGGTAGGTCTCATGAATTGCCGTTTGTTCATTCGCCACCACTGCGAGACTGAGGAACATTATGTCCTCACCAAACTCATCCAGCGTTCTCTGTAGCACGGTTGATTCCTGAAGAAAGCCTCGGTCCAAAAGAACACGAGCAGCCCGTAAACCGCTGATGTATCGAGTCAGTTTCTGAATGATCGCCTGTTCAATCGATTGCTCCACATAACGAAAAACTATCCCTTTATCTCTAGGAGCGGCCACTGGTGCCGGAACGATGTCGGCTAACAAAGCAAATAGTTCATCGAATTCCTGCATGACTTCTTTGTACACAATTTCCATTCGCCTGGACTTCCCCTGGTTTCGTAGACACTCGGAGCCCTTGAAGCGTCCAATACCACAATTGCCTGTTTACAGTTGCTGGTTAACGGAAAAGGATTTCACGAACGTCCCGCGTAGCGGGCATGTTTGTGATGTCCC
>JAHOYU010000006.1 GCA_019038625.1 Candidatus Latescibacterota bacterium
TGCCGGGCTTCGGCTCCTTTG
Organism: Candidatus Latescibacterota bacterium; assembly: GCA_019038625.1. Classification (NCBI taxonomy): domain Bacteria; kingdom Pseudomonadati; phylum Candidatus Latescibacterota; species Candidatus Latescibacterota bacterium. The sequence continues at coordinate 22 of JAHOYU010000006.1, forward strand.
CAGGCTTTGTGGATAAACCCCTGGCCTGAAAAAACTCTCGAATCACTCGCACCAGCGGGAAAGCCGGCGCCTTTATTCCCCCTTAGTGAACTACCACCAAGCAAGCTTGGTGGCTTCTTAGGGAATCAATTGACTCCACGTTGCGGTGTCAATTGAGTATTAGGGGGCTGGCCGCCCCCTAAAAACCCCCGCTAATTCGGATGCCATTCATCCCACAAGCAAGCTTGTGGGTTTTCTGGCATGGCTTTATAAATGGCGGCCCGACTTGTGGTATTGCCACAGAAAAACGGACACCGGCTTAAGCCACATTTTTCAACCGTTCATACTGGATTGGAGTTTTATAGCCCAATGTTGAATGTCTCCTGATGCCGTTGTAATAGGACTCGATATATTCAAAGATTTGCTGCCTTGCCTGATCTCTGGTGAAGAATGTGTTCTGATAGATCAGTTCGGTCTTGATGGTTTTGAAAAACGACTCAGCCACCGCATTGTCCCAGCAGTCTCCTTTGCGGCTCATGCTCTGCACGAAGCCGTGATGATCAAGCACTTGCCTGAATCCTCCACAGGCATACTGCACTCCACGGTCGGAATGAATGATCAAGCCTTTCGGCGGCTGCCGTCGCCGTACGGCCCGCTTAAGAGCATTCACGACCATTTCATGTCCCAGAGAGGCGCTTACTGACCAGCCCACCACAGATCGAGAAAACAAATCAATAAATACTGTCAGATACAGCCAGCCCTCACGAGTCCATACATAGGTTATATCGCTGACCCAGACCCGGTTGGGACGATCACTGCTAAAATCTCGCTGCAATAAATTTGAGGCAACAGGATACTTATGCCTGGAATCTGTCGTAACTCTGAACTTTCGCCTGGTACGGGATTTCAATCCCATCCGCCGCATCCGTCTGGCAACCCGGTTACGGCTGACTTTGATACCACGCTCTTGTAGCTCGGAAGCAATCTTTGGACTGCCCGGACGACCCTTATGGGCCTGATAAACCGCCCTTATCTCCATATCCAGACGAACGCTCTCCAACTGCCGCCTACTGGGAACTCGCCTGTGCCATGCATAATATCCACTCCGAGACACTTCCAAAATCCGGCACATCTTCGCCACACTCCAATTCGTGCGGTGCTCGGAAACAAACCGATAACGAACTGCTACCGGTCTTTCGTGAAGATGGCCATTGCTTTTTTTAAGATGTCTCGCTCCTGCCGAACTTCCTCAAGCTCTCGCCGCAGACTGCGCATCTCCTCCTCGGCGGGCTTCATATGACCTGTGCCGGGAAAGGCATCCACTGGATCAGATCGCAATGCCTTACGCCAGATCCTGATCGCTCCCTGATATAGCCCCAGCTCCCGCTCAATCGCACTGTCGCCCTTCTCGGAATTATCCGCTAATCGAACTGCTCCCCGCTTGAACTCCGCATCATACCTCTTTTTGCTTGATCTCATCGATACACCTCCTGATCTCAAGTTAATTTGAGTTATAGAGGTGTCCACTATATTGTAGCAATATCACTATATTAACTGGATTGTCCGGATAAAAGTGGGTGCCCCAGTAGTGGCCGCTTGGATATTGTTTCATATCCGGCCAGTAAGTATAGAAGCGTATCTGCC
>JAHOYU010000007.1 GCA_019038625.1 Candidatus Latescibacterota bacterium
ATCTGACAGGCAGCGATCCCATCTATCACCCCTGTCAGACGATAAAAACAAACCGTTGAAATAGGTCGATACAAGGAGACGCCCATCTGGGATAGTAACAATGCTTCTCAATTCCAGATCCGGCAGATGGTTATTGACCTGTTTCCATGTCATTCCCCTGTCACAGGAACGAAAAACACCTCCACGTTCCATTCCCGCAAAGGCAGTGCCGTCTTCAAGGATCTCGAATTCAAAGATCCGGCGATCCGGATTCATACCCTTTCCTCCAATATCCCAGGTAAGCCCGGCATCATCTGTCAACAGCACAAGCCCGGTCCCGTCACCAGATACAGCCCGTCGCGTTGCAACATAAAGCTCCCCATCAGGCCCTTCCGCTGTAGCCCTGATATCTGACCCGATTGTTTCTCTTAACGGTGGAACAAGCATCCATACTCCCCTCTCTTCTCCTGGAAGCAGGACATCTTCCGCGCAGGAGACAGATGAGAGGATCAACAGGGCCGCTATCAGAAATTCGGCTTTTTTATTGTTAAACATCAGCATCAAACTCCGGTCGCCCTCTCCCGAAGGCGGCCTGTCTCATGATCTAATCTATCGGACAGAAACTTTTGAACACCCTGTTTCGGCTTAAAAAAGCAATATGGCCATCAGGCCCGATACTCATCGAAGTCAGATATGGAAATTTGCCGACCCCTGAGAGGTCTCCTCCGTCTCCGACGGGAATCCTTTCCGGCCCGGCCATCCCGGACCTGTAATAGTAAAATCCGTCATAATCGGTTCCGATCACGACCGTTCCGTTATAGACATCCATCGCTACTATGGTCAGTTCTTCGGAGCCGATTCTGCGCCAGATCCTTGTGCCCGGGTTCATGGTATACAGTCCCGAGGTCTTTGTTCCCGCTACCAGCATTCCATCGGGAGTCGTAACCAGGGCCTCTACATTGAGATCATCCAGCCCTTCATTCGTCTGATCCCAGAGCAACGATTCTTCATTATAACAAAAGACTCCGCCGAAGCTGCATGAGGCATAGAGAGCCAGCGAGTCTGTCATGACGAGAGAGGTGACCTCGTAATCCTCAAGTCCGATATCTATCCAGATCTCTTCTCCATCCGGCAGGGTGTAGATCCCTCCCCCAGGTG
>JAHOYU010000008.1 GCA_019038625.1 Candidatus Latescibacterota bacterium
TCCTCGGAGAGTCTGAAGGATTGGGATTAGCTAGCGCGAAGCGGTTTCGTTCAACTTAAAAAATGGTCAACGGGGTTACCCCTGCTTCTTGATTAACTCTGATACCATATCCCGGACCAGATTCATCAAGTCCGCATTCGTGCCAGACACTTTCGGCTGTTTCTTGGGCAGTGGCTTCTGACCGAACAGTCGCTTTGCGAGTTCCTCCTTGACCTGGTGTTGCGTCTTCTCGGGGAGGGCCACCAGGTACGGATCAATGGAAGCCAGCTCCAGCTCGACCCGGCGGGTGTACCATTCAGCCTCCTCGTGGCGATCAGATTGCCGTGCAGCAAAGGCGGCTACGATTCCGAAGGTACCAGCAACAAAAGCCCGACCGGCGAATATGCTCCAGGAAAAATCGGGCCCCTGTGTTGCCATGAAGACTTTGATAGCGAACCAGATTAACCCAATGAACGATACGATCGCCACACCCTGCCAGAACCGAGCAGTGTTCCTTGCCGAGTTCGCTGTCTTCTGGTAGCCGCCGACCATCCCGGTATTGCCGATCACGTGGACGAGCTTCTCTGCCTGAGCCTTGTATTCCTCCAGTTCCTTGATAAACCCATCTACCGTTGCCTTAGTCTCGGTCTGGAAGGAGCTGAAGTTCTTCTTCGCATCGTCGCAGATACCAGCAAACTTCTCCTTGTGCGCCTCTGAGGTGGCAGTGAATTGTTCTTCCTGCTCGTCGATCGCCTCTTTATTCGCATCGGCACGTTCTTTTTCAGCCTCGGTGAACTGCTCCTGCCGGACGTCCTGGTGCTTGGAGAATTGGCTTTGAAACTCAGCGATGGCAGTATCAAGCCTAGCCTTTTGTGTCTGAATCGCACCTTCAAGCTTCTCCAGCTCCGCCTCGACCTCAGCAACTCGATCTTTTGCGGCGTCGATGTTCTCGCTCGACGTCTCCCTGTCCTTATCCATCACCTCCCGATGGTCATCAGCTTCTTGCTCCAGGTGATGGATGAGCTGTCCAGCCGAACGTCGGAAAGAGGTGATTGCATCTCGCATTCCATCCACGTCAGCGGGTGTCACCAACGTCGGGATCGCTCCTACGTGGGGAAGAAAGTTGTCGGCGTGGCTGTTCGCCTTCACCAGGTGGCCGGTGTCCTGGTTCGAGACAAACGCCTGTATCTCATTGTTCATGTTTCCAAGATGGGGGATCATGTTCCCGAGCCCCTGGAGAGGCACGATTTCGGGGTTGATGTTTTCCAGGACCCGCACAAGGTGACCGTGGATCGAGCGCAGGCGTTCTAAGGCTTCGAGAGCCTGAGTGTCGTCTTCGATATGCTCTGCCGCATGATCGAAGAGCGTCTGGGCTGTGGTGAGGAGCTGATGAACTTGGTGACTATCGAACTTATCCGACCACTGCGACATGTGCCGATCCTCCATATCAGTATAAAATAATTAACGCCCATCCATCAGCCCTCCAGCTGAATGCAGCCGCTGAGGGGTATTGAAACATGATCATCATCAATAAGCAACAGCGTACAGTCGTGTGTCCACCGTGATCTTGGCGAGACATTGTGTCTTAGGTCGGTATAGAACCACTATAGAACCGGCCAATCTCGATCAACCCGAGGCATCATTCTTGATTTCATAATTGCATGTTGTTAAACTACTTGCGCTCGACATCTCCTACCACAACCGGCCACGGTCACGGAGTGTCGATCATAGTGGTCTCGCCATCTCTTTAATGCTCACCCTTCCCCGAACCTATTCAAAGAGATCCAGCCAAAAAATCTACCCCAAATTCAACCACCAGACCCAAGGAAGCCACAAAGGAAGCCAGGCCCATTTCCCAAAAGAAAAAGGACCCACGACAAAAGCCGTAAGTCCTTTTATTTCATTTGGTACGCCACCAGGGAATCGAACCCCGAACCTACTGATTAAGAGTCAGGCGCTCTATAGGCCACCAGCCGTTGCCATCGCAGCACTTAGATCATCAGATGCTAGAATTGGTGGCGAATTGGTGGTATTCAGTTTCCTGCAAAGTCTGGCCTCGCTGGAAGGGACGCACAGGCAGGACCTAGCCCAAATTATTGAACTTGAGGTGAATCAGATTGCATCCGTCGGTCAAGCCAGCGGTGAGAAATTTAGATCATCTGGCCAGGAAGATCAAACTATTGCCTTGTTTACCTCACAGCATCTTTCCGCTCCTTTCCCACCCGATGGACCATTCTCTTCTGCTGGAAATATTTGAAGGCGTGCGGCCAGGCTGTTATCTTCTCAACAATCTGTGTCACGGCCTTGTGCGCAGAGTATTGGTAACTGATACCAAGTTAATGGCTTCAATGCAGCGGGTGATCGAAAATGTTAGACAAGTCTTATAAAATCGAAATTGGACCAAAACCAATATCAATGGAAGATTACTCCACTTCGGCCCAGTCAGCTTTCAAGCTCCTCCTGGACTCAGGGCCAGAAGAAGATAGCGTACAAAAGTTCCTCGAAAAAAATCCTGCGATGGTACCGGGAGCATTTCCGCCCGGTGCCGCAGGTGGACATAGCCCTTGGCATTGTGCAGTTGTATCCCAACCGGTTTTGCCTGGATTGAACTCAAAGATTCCAGACTTCATGTGGATTGCGTCTAACAGCCAAGTTTGGTATCCAGTCCTGGTGGAAATTGAAGCCCCAACAAAGCTCCTTTATAAGGGAAAGGGTGTCCCCCGTGCTGAGTTCACCCAAGCCAAGAATCAGCTTTCAGAATGGCGTACTTGGTTTTCGGATCAAGAGAATGTTCAAGTGTTTGCAAGGGAGTATGGCCTCCCCGACACCTTCATTCGCTACCGCCAGATGAAGCTGCACATGATTTTGGTTTATGGCCGGAGGGAGGAATTCAAGGGGAATACGAAACTCGAAAAGCATCGCGCTTCAATTGTGCCCCAGCCCGACGAAGAATTGGTGTCGTTTGATCGCCTAAGAGTTGATCGAAATCTAACCGACGTGATCACTGTCAAAGCCAAGGGTGCAGGTACATATGAAGCCAAACATGTCTCTCCTACCTTTACTACCGGGCCGAAATTCCCGAATCGATTCAAATATATAAATGGGTTTGAATCAGCTCTTGGAAATAGTGAGATCGCCGATGACCGAAGGGTGTTCTTGTTGGACCGAATTCGGTACTGGCGAGAATGGGTGAACAGGGAGGGCACTCAGAGCGTGCGAGGCTTTGAGCGCGAGTAGACCGTGCATTTTGAGTGTTTTCCAGTCAAACAAATCTTGGAACAGCTGAGGGAATATGATTAACGACGCGAAGAAGATCGCCGGCGCAATAGCCAGGGCTTGTGAGGCCGAGGGAATGGTTAATTTGGCTCGTCTCCTTGGTGCGGCCGACGTTTCAATTGCCCAAGTTGGCTATGACAATTGGGACGGTGGAACTGACCTGTGCGAATGCGTGGTCGAGGTCTCTCCTGAGGTTTATGGGGAAATCGGTGAGGATAGAGCTGGGCTCGAGAAGCAATTGTTGAATCGAATGCAGCCCATTTCTCGGAGGTATCAAGGCGAATACCTGACCAGCGTAATCATAGTTCCGAAGCTTGATGAAAGACCGATTGAATCGACTGAAGATGGAAAACATTCTGAGCTGCGGCGGCTAGTTGGTGAGCAGCGGAAGCTAATGGTCGAGGTTGCTGTTGGTGGCCCAAGAATAGACGACGTCAATAAAGAATACCAAGCTCGCCGTTCCGAGATAAGGAAGCTGTTGGCAGAAATTGGAGCCGAAGACCCCAATCCGTTTTCTGACCTTTGGGAGTGGTATGGCCGGTGGTCAAGCGGAGACCTTCCTAACTATGCGTCCAGAAGGCAATTTATAGCGGAGATGTATAAGCCTCTAGTCGACGCGCTAGATTTGGCTGGACCCGGGTCGAGAAATCGGATAGTTGTTCGGCCCACGGGTTGGGCAAGGGTCGATCGTGGGATTGGCGAAGCGCGAACACGGCTATCCACGGCGAACCACGAAGAACAATTCCAAGAGGTCGGCATGCTCTGTCGGGAAACTTTGATTTCTCTTGCCCAAGAGGTGTTTGACCCTGAACGGCATCCGGTCGAGGACGGTGTGGTTGTAAGCTCGACGGACGCCTATCGAATGTTAGCCGCATTTTTTAATGTGGAATTATCAGGTAGCAGAAACAAAGAGCAACGCAAACATGCAAAGGCTGCCTTGGAAGTTGCAAATAAGACGACTCACGATCGATCAGCCGACTTCCGGAAGGCAGCGCTTTGTGAGGAAGCAACGACCTCGGTCATCAATTCGGTGGCGATCATGAGCGGAAGGCGTGACCCCCAATAACTCCGTATTGTCTGAAAGCGCTTGCGCTTGAGTATCCCCTCTGTCACCATTGTGGGTGACACATTTTTTTTTGCCGGCCCCCGACATGTGGGTCGTATTAGGAGGAATGATGGCGGGTACCTTCCAGGACGATGAACGCGAAGATGCAATGATTGCGTTGTTTGGTCTCTATAAAGATGAAAGCGAAGGTCGATCAGGAATTGATGCCTATCTAAAACTTGATGGATCGACAATCCCTTTTGAGCTGAAGACAACTTCAAATGGATCAGTAACCACAGTTAGGGATTTTGGGCCCGACCACATTAAAAAATGGAAAAATAAGCACTGGCTGATTGGGGTTTTCCTAAGTGGTGAAGAATATTATCTCTACGGTTCTCCAGTGCTGATGGCCCCATGGATTCAAGAAAAGGAATCCTACATTAAACCAGATTTTATGCTTGCGACTCTTGCTCCTGGTAAGCTAACCAAAAATGATATGTATAAAGTCATGGAAGAGAAGGCCGTTTACAGCTACGAGGATGCAAGAGGCCTTCATAAGCGGCAATATAAGAGAGAAAAATATTTGGCATTGCAAGATGTAGTTGGGGGTTATTCTCCTGATCGAATGCTTAAGATTTTCCAAGATAGAGCGAGGTATTTGGTTGAAAGAGGCAGCACTCTAAACAACCCTCATATACCACGGAGTTATTTCGACGGGTGGACTAGGATTTCAGAGGACCACGCAGCCGCCCTGGTCAAAATGGTAAAGCACGGAATGGGCTAATCGGGCAGTTGAGATCTACTTTAAGGCCAAATCCACACTCTTGGCTACTTGGTAGGCCACCGGGGGAACAACGGAGTTGCCTATTTGTCCAAGGACCTGGTAGACGGCCCCGGAAAAATTCCAGTCTTCTGGGAACCCTTGGATTAGACCTATATCTTGGATGCTAGTTCGAAAATGCCCGAACTTGGCAGGGAAGCCAGAAGCTTTCGCCCTTGAATTTTGTACACCATTCGGCCAGATTTCCATATCTCCCCATGATTTTTGCCCAGCAGAACTGTTTAGTACCGATGTGGTGTTCCTTTTTCCGGTAAAGGCACTTCTTATGGTTGGAGCCAAGTTGTCGTAGCCGATATCACTCAGACCTAGGGCTTCGCGTACACCCATAGTTCGTATTCGGGCGTCCGGAAAGAGTCCCTTCCCTGAACTTCTTCCAGCTTTCCCAAGGTGTGCCCAAGTGTGTGTTGCAGTGGGTACAACGAATTTTTTAAAAGCCTTCTTTGTCCTGAACCCAACAAAAAATACTCTTCTTCGGATTTGGGGAACCCCGTAATCCGCAGCGTGCATTTGAAATTTCACAATGTGATAGTTAGAAAGCTCATCCAAAATGTACCGCTGAACAAATCCTTCGAACTTGGGATTCAGAAGTCCCAGTACGTTCTCCGCAACAAAGACCTTAGGCCTAATTGTGTTTACAGCCCGATTGAATTCTCCCCACATGTTTCTATCATCTTTGATGCCCTCTTGCTGCCCTGCGATAGAGAATGGCTGGCATGGTGGGCCACCATGAACCAAGTCCACCTTTCCCTTGTACTCCCGCCAATCGATCTTTGTGACATCGCCCGAGTCAGGACCACCAAATACTTTCCAGCGAGGTCGATTGGCGCGAATAGTGTCACCACAAATCGGAATTAGCTCGTACGATGCCTGATGCGAGAAGCCGGCCAGATCAAATCCTAGATCAAGCCCCCCACCCCCTGAAAAAAGGCTCAGGCAGCTCATGCCATTCGAGCTCAATTTGGGCATAAGGATATTGGGGTCGAATCGCGGAACATTTACAGGGTGGAGGGCATCATGGAGGCCTTGCTCAGCCTCACGTTTTGCAATTCGAGATTCCTGGGAGATGCGTCGATATGCATCACGCTGCTCCTCAGTGATATCGTATTCCCTGCGGGGAGAATTCTTGTAGACTGAGTTTGCCATTGCCGCCTTGGTCTCCTGAATGGGATTTTTGATTGTTCTTAATCTAGCAAGAATGCCTTGCCTTGTCAGCTGTTATTATAGAATTCTCGCAAACTAGACGAACAAGTGAATCCGCGCCACACAAGGAATGCGTCCTAAAGTGCTTGAGGGACGAGCCTTGCGCGGTCTTGAATGTCAACGGCCGGGAGGCTGGTGCCCGGCAGAGCTCCCGAACCTCAGGTGCTCCAGGGGGCTGCGAATTGCCATGATGTTGAGCCCAGTGACAGATCCTCACCACCCTCCCCCACGGGCCCAGCCACAATCTCCCGTCATCGGAAGCTCCCGTTAGGTCAGATCTGGCCAACTTATTGTCAATAGCGAAAATAGAGGCTCGGAAAGGCGGACTCAAGGCCGATAATGAGGTATGATCAATTGGTGTTAAAAACAGCAAGGAGTCACACCATGGCCAAACAACGATTCTGGATGTGGACATTGATGCCTAGCGAAGGGTGTCAAAATGAAACACCAACCCGAAAGATGATCTGGGCGGAATCACTTGAGGCGGCACGGCAGATGGCGGAAACCCACGAACATGAGGTTGGTGCTGAGTTCGTCTGGGTTTCGGTGTGGGAGGATCCGAAGAAGAGGGCTGCCCGTCACTGCGGGGATGATTTCAAGAATGAATAAGGTCCAACATGAGAGGGGCAATTTTCCGGAGGGGAGTTGCAAGGGCTAAGCGGAGATGTCCGGTCTGGGGCTAATCTGGGGCCTCCAAAAAGGCCAAAACTTCCTTGTAGGATCCGAATCTGTGGGTTTGCCCAGTATTCACATCAACCAACTCAATTCTATCCGGCCCCCATTCATGCCACATGAAGCCCAACCTTTTTGCTTTGGATTGTATTCGATGTTTCCTCATCGTGGGCAACCAGGCCCAGCGCGCAATTCTGAAGAATAGATCTTGCCGTGGAGTTTGAATTTCCGGATCATTTCCTTGGCGTCGTATCCCTTGACCCGGCGGAACTTCAGATCTTGATCTGGCAGCCACACAACCCACCGTGTCGGATTCAGCCCACACAACCAGGCCAACACACCAATCTCACGAAGGTCCTGCTGGAGACCAGCCTCGGCGGCTGACATTGGGAGCCTGTTTGATTCTTGTTCTGGCAAGGTCTGATCCTTTCAGAAGGTCGGGCGGCAGTCACAGGTCGCCTTCAAGAAATCCGCTCTGCCGCCCCCACACCATCGCCGGCTCGTCAAAATCGGCGTGGTGATTCGAGAAGTTTGGCCCCGGCAAAGTATTCTCATCGTCTGCCGGAACCGGTTGCCCGGGACTTGCACCCGGACCGTGGCTCGATTTTGTGGCGACTCCACCGACATCGAACCCCATGCTTTTTAGGTGCCGATGAAGTCGCCGAGGAGCCTGCCGCTGGAGGGCAGCAGGCCTGGCCTCTCTACTTGACTGGCACCGCGTTTCCGCCGGTGTCCATGCCCAACAGACTCACAGGGCCGCGGCCTTGGAAGTAGCAGCAAGTCATGGCGTCCGGAAAAGTACCGGTGCCAAGATCAACAGCCGTCCAACTGGCCAAGACATTCGAAGCCGCAGGCTGGTTGGCAAGAGCAGCCGCACGAGCGGCCTCTTCGGTGGCAGCCTCAACCAGAACAGAGTTGTACTGGCCTCCGCCTCGCTGTTCCTGCTTGGCGGCGTAGAGTAAAAACATTCCCATGATCAATCGTCTTTCGTTGTGAGGCTTTCCTCATTGGCGGCCGCTAGTGGCCTGCTCCTCGGTTTTGCTTGCAAGGCTGCACCAACCATCTCGATGGCCTCGCGTGTTTCTTCGTCCCAAGGCTCGGGAGGAATTGGCCCAGTGAACAGCAGCAACTCGAGCACCACTGGATTCAGGCACTCGGCCAACGCAAATCCGCGGACCTGGCTGGGCGTTGAGTACTTGCCCGCCATCCGTTCCTTGACCAGATATTCCATGGCTGCAAAAACACACTGCATCAGAGCCCAGCTTTTTCACGGCGGGAATCCAATGCTCTGGCGGCCAGGCCTGCTTTGATCTTGTCTTGGTTGTTGCTGACACCACGCTCGAAGATCTTGTTGGTGGTCTTCATGGCGGTCAACTTTGTGCGGAGCTCTTCAAGCCGGATCTGAACTGCAGCCACCTCTTTGCCCATGGCATCCTGCGCCAACTGGGCTCGATCAACTGACTGGTATTTCTTCCCGCCGCGGTCAGCGACAAGCAGAGCAGCAGAGAGAGTCAACTTGTCGCCGGTCGCAACTGCGTAGGCAATTGTGCCTTGAAGCTCGGCCACGCCGGAGCCGGTCAACTGGCTGATGAGCTCGGTCTTCTTGGGATCGCCCATGCCGTGACGGCTCAAAACCTGGAGCGGACTCCGGAACAAAGAAGCGGACTGCTCGACTTCGATCAGGTACTCATCCACAACGGCCATGATGCCCTTGCGATGGTCAGCGGAATCTTCCACCAAGGACCGGCGCAATTCATTCAGCGCTCGGCCATTGGCCTTGCCAACAACCTTCTTGATGGTGTCACGGTCAGCAGAATCGAAACCAGTTTTGGCCTGGGCCTTGAGCGCGTCCTCAAGCTCGAGCGATTTCTTGGTGATGATCGCTTCATTCTTTTCAACAGAAAGAAGCAGAGCTTGGCCCCGCTCGGCGATCTGGTTTTCTTTTTGCTGGATTTGGTCATGGTTCTCGAGCAACATACTGGCTCATCCTCTCGTCGGGTGATGCGGCAGGGCTGTTCCTGGCCACCCAACTTAAACCCCAGCTAATCCCGTTAGCTCCAACTATTTACCGGGTTTTTGCGTTCTCACCCCACCGTAATTCAACGAAGGGATCTCGTCCGGCTCGATGGCCGGCGCGGCGTCCTTGATCCTCTTCTGGACCACGGCCCGCTGCTCTTCCCTTAGCTTCTCGATCTCCTCGTCGCTCGCGCTGGCATACTCCCGCAACCACTTCTCCGTGGCCTGGTCGGGCGCCGTCCCATCCTCGCCCGGAGTCTCCCTCGGATACTGCGCCGGGAAACAAAACTTCCGGCCCGGATCGCCCACGACCTTGTTCTCGCCAGGGGACACATCCGCCTTGCGCGTCCTCTTCACAAAATCCTTGAACGCGTTCTTGTCATGCTTATTTTCCATCGGTCAACTCCTTCGGCATCTCATCTCGAGCAGCCTGAATTTCCTCCAAAATATCCAACAACAGATTCCGCCGCTCCATCGGCAACCGCATCACGTCGGCTTGTGTTAATAAAAGTTGGCCCCCCGTCCCATCCCCGATCGCCTTGGTCGTCTGATCCACTTTTCTGCGCTCGGCCCACGCGTCGGGATTCAATCGGGAGGCGACCCGCAAAAGAATTTTGCTGCTCGCCATTGTGTCTGGGCGATAGGCCACCGTGTTCCCGTTCTTGTCGATGATCGGGATCTGAGGAATGTTCAAGGCCCGGGACATCAACTCCTCTTCCACCATACTCAGGGCCGCCG
>JAHOYU010000009.1 GCA_019038625.1 Candidatus Latescibacterota bacterium
CCCGATGGCTTATGGACATGCACTTCAGACAAAGGAGATCCATCCTTTCGGAGAGCCTGTTTTCCGCGATATCAACGATGAGAAAGACAAGCCCCTTTCTTTCAAGGTCGATGTGGAGATCGCTCCTGTCGTCGAACTGAAGGAGTACAAGGGACTCGCTGGGAAAATGGACAAGACAGAAGTGACGGATGAAGAGGTCGAAAAGGTGCTGGAGAATCTCAGAGAGAGAGAAGTCCAGTACGAAGAGGTCGAGAGAGAGGCCACGACAGCAGATATGGTCGTCATCAGCTATGCTCCCATCGGCGAGGATGGCCAGGTCGACGAAGAAAAAAGGATCAAGGACTATCCAGTACAACTCGGCGCTGGACAGCTGTTTCCCGAATTCGAGCTTGCTATCGTCGGAAAGAAGGCCGGTGAGGATGGGGATGTGGCGATAGACTATCCTGAGGATTACAAACCTGAGAGACTGGCCGGCATCAACGTGAAATACTCTTTTACTCTCAAAGAGGTCAAGGAGAAGAAGCTTCCCGAGATCGATGATGAGTTTGTGAACAAGCTGGATGAGAGTCTTGGTGGAGTGGATGGGTTGAAGACGGATATTAATAAAAGGCTCCTCGAGGAAAAGGAACGTGACGCCAGGCGTAAACTCGAGGAAGAAACGATAGACAAGGTCATCGAAAAGAACCCGTTCGAAGTCCCCCTCAGTATGGTCCTCAGGTTCAAGAAGGAACTGGAGAGTGAGGACGAGAAGAGGCGTCAGGCGGCCGGAGTCGGTCCTGAGGAGGACGAGGAGAAGAAGAAGGAGATCGATGAGTTTTTCGACAAGATATCCCGAAGGAACATCAAGCGTTTCTTCCTTGTCGATCATATAGCAAAGGCCGAAGAGATCTCAATCGGTGATGAGGATATGGATAAAGAGATCGAGCGGTTGGCCGAAGAAGGGAAGAGGCCCATTGACGAGGTGAAGAAGGTCATCGCGAAGGGCAGCGACAATTACAACAACCTGAAGGGAAGGCTTCGTGAGAAAATGGTCTTTGAGGCTCTTCTTAAGAAAAAGGATTGAGAAAAAACAGGTTTCAGAAGGATCTGACCAGTAAAGGAGATATCCGGATGGCGAATGAAAAGATAATCGCGACACCGATCCCCTACGTGATAGAGACAAGGGGCAGAGAAGAGCGGATGTATGATATCTATTCGAGGCTTCTCAAGGACAGGATCATTTTCATCGGCACTCCGATCGAGGACATGATGGCCAACGCCGTCGTCGCCCAGCTGCTTTTTCTCGAGGCGGACGATCCGGAGAGAGACATCTTTATTTACATCAACAGCCCCGGTGGTGTGGTCTCCGCAGGTCTGGGGATCTACGATACGATGCAGTACATCTCCTGTGATGTGGCGACGATCTGTATGGGACAGGCGGCGAGTATGGCGGCGGTTCTACTGGCTGCCGGCACGAAGGGCAAGAGATCTATTCTTCCTCATGCAAGGGTCATGATCCATCAGCCGTCTGGCGGATCACAGGGCCAGGCCAGTACTATCGAGATCTATACCAGGGAGATATTGAAGCTTAAAGTCAGGTTGAACGAGATCCTCGCAGGTCATACCGGGCAGCCTATCAAGAAAGTAACCAAGGATACGGACAGGGATTATTTCATGTCAGCCGAGGATTCCCTGGCGTACGGCCTGGTCGATAATGTGCTTGTTTCCAAGAGTGATATAAAAAAATCTGAATGATTTTGAACTAATAGCCTGAAAATGAGTATATTTATTAATAGAAAGTAACACCAGGGGATACCGAGGAAGATATGAAAAAAAAGACCCAGTCTCCAAGAGCTATCAAGTGTTCATTCTGCGGCCGCGGTCAGGACGAAGTGGCGAAACTCGTTTCGGGGCCCTCGGTGTACATCTGCAATGAATGTATAAGGCTCTGCAACGATATCCTAGAAGAGGAGATGGCCGGAACGGTCCTCTACGACGAGGAACATTTTCCGAAACCGAAAGAGATCAGGGATAATCTTGATTCCTACGTTATCGGCCAGGATCAGGCCAAGGTCACGCTTTCAGTGGCAGTCTACAACCACTATAAGAGGATCAGGCACGAGAGAAGCACCGACGATATCGAACTTGAGAAGAGCAATATTCTTCTCGTAGGGCCGACCGGTGTCGGAAAGACACTCCTGGCTCAGACCCTTGCCAGGTTCCTGAAGGTTCCGTTTGCCATTGCGGACGCGACGAGTCTTACCGAGGCAGGGTATGTCGGTGAAGACGTGGAGAACATCCTTGTCAGGCTGCTCCAGAACGCCGATTACAATCTTCCGGCTACCGAGAGAGGTATAATCTATATCGACGAGATCGACAAGATCGCACGCAAGAGTGAGAATCCGTCGATCACGAGAGACGTATCCGGTGAGGGCGTACAGCAGGCGCTGCTGAAGATTCTCGAAGGTACGGTGGCAAACGTTCCGCCACAGGGTGGCAGGAAGCATCCTCAGCAGAAGTTCATCGAAGTGGATACCAGTAATATTCTCTTTATCTGTGGTGGGGCTTTCCAGGGACTCGAAGAGATAGTCGAACGCCGTATAGGCCGGAAGGTCGTAGGATTCGGTGCCGACAGAGGGCCTGACTATCGTAAGGAACTGAACGAGATCATGGAGCACGTACAGCCGGAAGACCTGATCAAGTTCGGGCTCATCCCTGAACTGGTCGGAAGGCTTCCGATCGTCTCTCCGCTTCAGGATCTTGATGCCGCGGCATTGATGGATATCATGCTCAAGCCCAAGAGCGCTCTTATAAAGCAGTACAAGAAGCTGTTCGACATGGAGGATGTAGAGCTCGATTTCACTCCAGGTGCCCTTAGCGCCATTGCCAGACTTGCGATGGAGAGGAAGACCGGAGCGAGAGGCCTCAGGGCTATCCTCGAGGACGCGATGTTGAATATCATGTACGACATCCCTTCTCGTCCCGACGTCAAAAAGATCCTCATCACCGAGGAAACAATTGTTGACAGGGACGAGCCTGAACTGTTTCTTCAGAAGGAACGTCAGAAAAGGGCTTGATGAAAACGCAGCCCCTGATTGATTGTACTATCTACCCCGGAATGGAGCATCATGGGCCGTAAACATGATAATAATATAAGTGAGTTCGATCAGATCTTTCCTATCGTCCCCCTGAGGGACGTCGTGATATTTCCCTCGATGGCAACAGCTATCCTTGTCGGAAGACAGCCCTCTGTCAACGCGGTTGAACGCGCTATCGAATCTGACAAGCTGCTTCTGGTGATAACGCAGAAGAATCCCACCGAGAACGATCCTGGTCCGGAAGACATGTATATGGTCGGGACGATCGTTCGGATTGGATTGTTCTTCAGGTTGCCGGATGGAACGATCAAACTGATGCTCGAGGGGATCAGCAGGGTGAGGGTGAAGGAGTATATCGAAGACGGGAATTACCTGTCCGCCCGTGTCGAACCTGTAGAGATCGATGATTCGATGTCGAGGGAGATCGAGGCCCTGACACGCAAGGTCGAGACTCTCTTCACCGATTATGTCAGGATGAATCATAGAATACCTAACGAGGTGCTACTCTCGCTTCAGACTATCGATGACCGTTCCAGCCTTGCCGACACAGTCGCGGCGCAGCTGCTGCTACGGAACGACGTGAAACAGAATATCCTGGAAACGGATAATCTCGAAGAACGTTTCATGATGCTCAGCAGGATCCTTGCAGAGGAACTGGAGATCCTGGAAGTGGAGAAGGATATCGATGAAAAGGTCTCCAGCCAGGTACAGAAGAGCCAGAAGGAGCTCTTCCTTCACGAGAAGATGAAGGCTATACGCGACGAGCTTGGACATGGCGACGAGATGGCCCAGTTTCAGGATATGAAGCGGAGGATACGCAAGGCGAGGATGAGCAGATCCGCCCAGAAGATCGCCTACAAGGAGCTTGACAGGCTCAAGATGATGTCGCCGATGACACCCGAAGCGACCGTTGTGAGGAATTACCTCGATATATTGACCGCCCTTCCCTGGAAGACGAGGACAAAGGACAATCTTGATCTCGACGAGGTCAAGAAGAGGCTGGATGCTGACCATTATGGTCTCGCAAAGGTAAAGGAAAGGATCATCGAGTTCCTCGCTGTTGTGAAACTGGTCGGCAAGCTCAAGGGACCCATATTGTGCTTTGTTGGTCCTCCTGGAGTAGGGAAGACATCGCTGGGAAGATCGATTGCAGACGCGGTGGACAGGAAATTCGTCAGAGTATCCCTTGGGGGTACCAGAGATGAAGCTGAGATCAGGGGGCACAGAAGGACATATATCGGCTCGATGCCTGGAAGGATCGTTCAGGGACTCAAGACCGCCGGAACCAGGAACCCGGTCTTCCTTCTCGACGAGATAGATAAATTGAGCAGCGATTTCAGGGGTGACCCATCGTCGGCGCTTCTCGAAGTCCTCGACCCGGAACAGAATAACACCTTCAGCGACAATTACCTCGAGGTCGAGTTCGATCTCAGCGAAGTGATGTTTATCACTACGGCAAATGTTCTATATACGGTGCCGCCCGCCCTTCTTGACAGGATGGAGATCATCAGGCTTCCGGGATATCTTCTTCATGAAAAGATCAAGATCGCACAGAAGTTCCTTATGCCGAAGCAGCTGAAGGAGCATGGTATAAGGCCCGAGCAGCTCAAGGTGTCCGAAGCTACACTCAGAGTCATCATCCAGAAGTATACCCGTGAGTCGGGTGTAAGGAATCTCGAGAGGGAGCTGGCCTCGATCTGCAGAAAGGTAGCAAGGAAGCTCGCCACCGATGAAAGCAGCAGTGGAGTAAGGATAACGAAGAATAATATCGAGAATTATCTTGGTATTCCGAAATATACAGAGAGCGAGATCGACAAAAAACAGTCGATCGGAATGGCCACAGCCCTTGCGTGGACTGAGGTGGGTGGAGAGATACTTAATATAGAAGTGACGATCATGCCCGGTAAGGGCGAACTGATCCTCACCGGCCAGTTGGGCGATGTCATGCAGGAGTCAGCGAAGATCGCTCTGAGTTTCGCCAGGACAAAGGCGAGGGTACTCGATCTCGAAAACGATTTTTTCTCAACGATAGACGTTCATATACATGTGCCCGAGGGAGCGATACCGAAGGACGGACCGAGCGCCGGCGTGGCGATCGGTACAGCTCTTATCTCATCCTTCTTTGATATTCCGGTGAAAAGGGATGTGGCAATGACAGGAGAACTCACCTTGAGGGGAAAGGTCCTTCCCATCGGAGGACTGAACGAGAAAGCAGTGGCTGCATTGAGAGCCGGCGTGAAGACGCTGGTTCTGCCGAAGGGAAACGAGAAGGACATCAAGGAGCTTCCTGAGGAAGTAAAGAAGAAGATGAAGATAGTAATCGCCGACACGATAGATGACGTTCTGGAAAACGCGCTGGTAAAGAAGCTCGATTGGGGCATTAAGCACCGCAGGCGTATTGGTGGCTTTTTTAGCGACAATGCGCCAAAATCGGCTAACTAACGGAAAATAAACCAGTGAAGATAAAAAGTCTCAATCTGGCAGCCACCGAACTGAGCCTCACAAGGTTTCCCAAAACCTCGATGCGGGAAGTCGCTATAGCGGGACGGTCCAATGTGGGCAAATCGTCCCTGCTCAACACCCTTCTTTCCAGAAAGAACATAGCCAGAGTCAGCAGGGCCCCTGGGAAGACCCGCACTGTGAATTTTTTCCTCATCAACGACAGGTTCCACCTGGTCGATCTTCCCGGCTACGGTTACGCAAAGGTGTCAAAGGTGATGCGAGCCGAATGGAACGGTATTATCAGAAAATATCTGGCTGAGAGGGAAAACCTCTCAGGAGTGATCCAGCTGATCGATTCGAGACACCCTCCAACAAGGGACGATCTTGAGATGATCCAGAACCTTGTCGACGGTGAAAGGAAATTTCTGATAGTATTTACCAAAGCCGATAAGATCAGAGGAAACGCGAAGGCAAAAATGCTGAAGGAATTTCGTTCGTATTTTGATGGTTTCTCGATAGGCCGCTTCACAGGAGGGCCGGATCAGGAAGAATTCGAGATACCGATGGTGTTATCTTCGGCGAAAACAGGTTTGGGGCGCGACGATATCTGGAGATGGATCGCGTCCAGGCTTTGAGCAGCGACGGGCGGAATGACTCAATCGAAAAAAACTATACTACTTCTTACTCCTGGCCCGGTCCATATCCAATCCAAAGCATGGGCAGGTCTCGAACATATTCATCACAGGACTGAACGGTTCAGGGAAATAGTCCGAGAATCCAGCACGTTGACAGGAGTCCTTGCAGGGACTTCGAGGGACGTATTTTTTCTGACCGCTTCAGGTTCGGGCGCGATGGAATCGGCCATCTGCAATCTTACTGTTCCAGGTACAAGTGTCATGACTGTCTCCGGAGGAAAATTCGGGGACAGATGGACAGAGCTGGCCCGGGCCTTTGGCTGCGACGTCGATCCTGTACTTTTTGATCCCGGAAAGAGGATCGATATCTCCACCATCCTCGACAGGATGAAGAAGAAGACGCCTGAAGTCATTACTCTGGCTCATGTGGAATCGTCGACAGGGCTGCTTCTCGAGCTCAGGGAGCTTCTTGAATCCCTGCCAGAACCGCGGCCACTGGTCGTCCTCGATGCTGTCGCTTCCCTTGGAAGCGAGGAGATCAGGATGGACGAATGGGGGATAGACCTGCTGGTTTCGGCCGGGCAGAAGGCCCTGGCCGCCCCTCCGGGAATAAGCCTTGTGATCGCAAGTGAAAAAGCTGCGTGTGTCTACAAAAAGAACGATAACAGGAAATATTATTTTTCATATGGGCGGTATGAGGAAGGGATGTCGACAATGGATACTCCTTTCACGCCAGCTGTCCAGTCCCTGCAGATCATGCATGATTCACTTCTTAAGATGAAGAACGATGGTGTCGAGAAGGCCAGGAACAGGCATTCAGTCTTCGCGCAGGCTTTTCTACGGGCGGCGTCAATTTTGGGGCTGAGAAGCTTTCCTGAAGTCCCCTCTGCATCCGTACAGGCTCTCAGGATGCCGCCAGAAGTGATCGCGGATGAAATACTTTCGTATCTTGTGGATGAAAAGGGGCTTATGCTGACAGGAGGCCAGGGTGAGCTGAAGGGGAAGGTGATCCGTACAGGGTTTCTCGGAGTTCATTGCGGCGGAGTCATCAGGAGCCTGGTCGAAGGACTCGCCGGTGCTCTTCGCGAGCAGGGGCTGGACGGGGACCTGGACAGAGCCCTGGACGAGCTTTCAGTCCTTAAAACCTGGCCCGACAGTCCCCTGAGGAAACTTTGAATTATTGATGATATTCATTCTGAGCTACTTGACATAAATTGTTGAACAGGATATAATTAATCTGTAACAAGGAGGTGCGATTGCGACCTGAGCTAAAGAAGCGAGGTCTCGCCGTGCTGATTGTGTGTTCGCTGCTTCTTGGCGCGGGCATTTCCAACAGCTCGGAAGACTTCATGAAAAGACTTCCTCTCTACGACCGATTCAGATGTGCCATCTGTCATGGCGTGTCCACACCGACGACCGGCAATGCCCCCCTTAACTTTTTTGGGACGGCATTTCACCAGAACGGCGACAAGTGGGATTCCAGCCTGGCCGATCTGGACTCTGATGGTGACGGCTTCGAGAACGGCTTCGAACTTGGGGACAACGAGGGTGACGGCATTCCGGATGCAGATAACGTGCGAAGCAACCCAGGAGATCCGTCGGAGACTCCCAGTTCATTGCCTCCGAAAACCTGGGGTGTCATCAAGAAGTTGTTCAAAGAATAGCGATCCAACAGCAGAAGATAGCAGCGATACCGCCATCTGGCGGTTTTTTTGTGTCCTCTCAGGGGGGTGGGAAACCATGATGACAATCCCTTCCAGAGACTGTCACTCCGGGAATAAATGAGTTGCACTCGAAGTGGCTATAACATAGACTTCACGCTGGCCGTTGGTCGCAGTTTTTATAAAAACAGGAGTATAGAATATGTCAGCTACGGTAATACTGGGTGGTCAGTGGGGAGATGAGGGGAAGGCAAAGGTAGTCGATTTCCTCATGCCGCACCACGATGTCGTGATACGGTTCCAGGGGGGCGCGAATGCCGGCCATACCGTAGTGACTGATGTGGGAAAGTTCGCTTTTCATCAGATCCCGTCAGGACTTCTTTATCCGGAGATCACAGGCCTGCTTGGAAATGGGATGGTGATAGATCCCTTCGGATTTCTCGAAGAGCTTCGTGACCTGATCTCAAGAGGGATAGATATCAGCCATCGTCTTTTCATCAGTTCAGCGGCCCATGTGGTCATGCCCCAGCACAAACTCCTCGACAATCTGCTTGAATCCGAGCTGAAAAAGGACAGTATCGGCTCCACAAAGAAGGGTATAGGCCCTGCCTACTCAGACAAATACACGAGACGCGGGATGAGGATGGGGGATTTCCTGCTTCCCACCGACAAGCTTCATGAATTGATAACCGAAATTGTTGAAAGCGCCAACAGGCAGATCAAGTTGCTGGGAGCGCCTCCTCTTTCACCGAAGAAAGTAGCCGCCGACCTGATAAACATCAGGGAACTCCTTTCGCAGATGATCATTGATTCTCAGGAACTGGTTTTCAAGTGGAAGCGCGAGGGTAAAAGGATCATGCTCGAGGGTGCCCAGGGGACCCTTCTGGATATAGACCATGGGACGTATCCGTTTGTCACTTCGAGTTCGTGTTCGATAGGTGGAGCGATGACAGGAAGCGGACTGGCAGCTTCGGATATCGACAGGGTGATCGGGATCTTCAAGGCCTATACGACCCGTGTGGGGAATGGCCCATTTCCGACCGAGCTTGACGGGGATGACGGGAAATATCTTGCGGATAAGGGGAACGAGTTCGGTACGACGACAGGTCGTCCACGAAGATGCGGCTGGCTCGACCTGGTCGCGGCAAGATACGCCGTCCAATTGAACGGACTCTCAGAGATCGCGTTGACGAAGCTCGACGTCCTGGAAGGTATGGAGAAAGTGAAGGTATGTACGGCCTACGAACTGGACGGTAAGAGGATCGGATATTTCCCGCAGAACGCGGGAATGCTGTCGAGGTGCAAGCCTGTCCTGGAAGAATTTCCCGGTTGGGAAGGAAACGGCGACGAGAGTGGCGATTATGATGCGTTGCCAGAAAACGCCAGGAAATATGTCGAGATGCTCGAGGAGAGGCTTGAGGTAAAGGCATCGTTCATATCGCACGGACCCGAGCGCAAGAAGACTATCATAAGGGACGGCTTCTAAACAGGTTGACAGGGCAGTCTGCTCTTATTAAATTGATACTTCCGCCGTCTGAAAACGGCATCAAATAGACTTACGCATTGTATGGGCCGCTAGCTCATCTGGTAGAGCACCTGCCTTTTAAGCAGGTGGTGCTGGGTTCAAGTCCCGGGCGGCTCATTTTTTATTCTCTTAAATAACAATAAGTTATATATACTTGAGTCTGTTTGACCTTCCCCCATCTATACTACCAGGCACTGAGTTAGAAATTCTTCACTTAATCGAAGCAGGTATAGCCCCCCTACATATTGACTTCACCTGATTATGGTAGTACAGTGGTGCCTCTAAAGGAATCTACTCAAATTATATGGAGGGGACTATGAAGCATACGGTACGCTTGATACAGCTTTCGATTGTTACCGTCTTAATATTAACCTCAGGGGCGAATGCTGAATGGATTGATAATGGGACACCTATTTGTGTTAAACCCGGGAACCAGTGGGGACCCAAGTTGGTGCCTGATGGCCTTGGTGGGGCGATAATATGCTGGGTATCCAGTGAGGAAGCCCCTTTGGGATATGATGTGTATGCACAAAGAATTGATACATACGGAAATGTTCAGTGGTCTGAGGATGGATCCCTGATTTGCTCAAACGAACACCACCAGCATTACACTCAAATAGTCTCAAATCTCTCCGGGGGTGCGTTCATATTTTGGCATGAGGAATTATCAGGGGAATATGAAGAACCTGAGCTTTTTGTTCAGCAAATAAATGCTGATGGAGAAAAATTGTGGGGGCCAGATGGTATTAAATTATGCGAGCGGAATTTTTTCATGTGGGTTCATGCAATTCCAGATTCCTGTGGCGGTGTATATGTGACCTGGTACGATTGGAGTGGTGGTTACGGTGATGTTTACTGTCTTAGGCTTGATGCTTCAGGTAATAGTGTGTGGGGAGAGAAATTGAATCTTAGTCCACCTGATGGTCCAACTGATCTTGGACAACAATATTCTACGCTAGCACCGGACGGTTCCGGTGGTGTTTATGTTGTTTGGGAGGATGGTAGATTTGGGTTTGACAGGAGGATATTTGCACAAAGAGTCGATTCTACTGGAAACTCATTCTGGGGTGGTTTTGGGATCTCGATAGGCTCGGTAAGGTCGGCTGATTGGCAAACTGGGTCCTTCCCGAAGGCTCATTATGATGGGCAGGGTGGATGTATCGTTGTCTGGAAAGGTGAAGATCAGTTTGGAGTCGACAAAATTTATTTGCAGAGAATTGATGGTGTCGGAAATATATTGTGGGGGACTAGCGGTAAAGTTATTTCTGAAACGGAATCAGTGCAAACAGCACCTGAAGCAATCATTAATGAAGAAGGAAATTTGATTGTTACATGGGTTGACTATCGTTTAGCCGAGGATAGGCCGAGAGTTTACGCCCAAAAATTCAATTTATCTGGAAATCCGTTATGGAGTGAAGATGGTGTGCTGGTAGGGGAAGCTGATAAAGGGGGCGCAGGAGATCCCCAGCTTATTAGTGATGGTGAAAGTGGGGTCTATGTAACCTGGGTTTGGGAAAGTGATGTTGGCGTTCAACACATTGATGCTGATGGCAATTTGCTTTGGGGGCTTCATGGAGTGGCTGCTTGCAACGCAGCTCGAAATCAAACTAGACCCAGGATATGCTCGAATGAAAATGGTGGGATTATTGTTGCTTGGACCGATGATAGGAACCATAACTACGATATATATGCATCAAATATTGATGATTCAAGTATACTTCCTATAAGCACAGCCTTGTTGTCCTATTCCATCAATGAACATGTCGATGGATTTGTTATAGATTGGGAAGTAAACGATGTACTAGAGGTGGCAGAATTTATCATATGGCGATATACATTTCCCTTCGAAGAAGCAACGCATCTTGCTTCCATAAATCCACAGGAGGGCCAAATAGCCTATGCATATGAAGATGATACTTGTGAACCCAATTCAAAATATCAGTATCGTGTTGATGTGCTAATTGATGGTACAAGGGTAGTGTTATTTGAGACTGACGAAGTGACCACTCCTTCAATTAGAGTCAAGATCTATCAAAATATCCCCAACCCATTCAACCCATCGACCAATATCAGCTTCTATATACCTCAGAGTGGAGATGTACTGCTCCAGGTATTCGATGTTGAAGGTAAGCGAGTTCGGACCCTGAGCGATAAACCATACGACAAGGGCCGACACGAAGTCATATGGGATGGTGTGAGCGATTCTGGTGATCCTGTAGCCTCTGGAGTCTACTTCTACAGGTTGACGACAGGAAAAGAGACTATATCGAAGAAGATGGTGCTGCTTAGATAATCCTAAACGGGAGGGAATTAAAGTATGAAACGCTTCATGATGTTTTCGGTATCAATTCTGTGCCTGTCAATCGCTGTGCTGATCGGGTTCCAAGCACTTGGAGATAACGCAATGGCACAGGGGGCAGTGGGTGCTAAATACTTTTTGGAGGGTACTGGGAGTATGCCGGGAAAAATGTTTGCTGTATTACCCAACGGAGATATTTATTTCAGCGTGTTTGGTGAAGGTTGGAATAGTTTTGGGGAAAGAATTTATACTGGCAATTTCTGGAGTGGGCTTTCGGTTGATTTTACAGATGCAGAATATCATTTCTATTATGAAGGACAGATTTTTGCTGTGCTTCCCGGGGGAGACACATATCGAGGGGGAATAGTCGCAGATACTTTGATACAGACGTTTTATCTTGGAAATTTCTGGGATGGCATTATTCCAACTGCTTCATCCTCGTGGGGCAGCGT
>JAHOYU010000010.1 GCA_019038625.1 Candidatus Latescibacterota bacterium
AACTGCCCTCCTCTCGTTTACTAAATAACGGTTGACACCAGCCGGATCCATATCACCTCAATAAGACCATTTTCCTTGTCTGGATCTGATCTCCAGCAGACATCCTGCAGAAATAGACACCGGAAGCAGACATGCTACCGGTCATATCCCTGCCGTCCCAGACGATCTCCCTGCGCCCTGCTTCAAAGACTTTGTCTGCAAGGTCTCTAACCAGTTGTCCGTTGACATTAAACACTGATATCTTGACATTCGACTTGAACGGAACGTCGAATCTTATTGTCGTCACAGGATTAAACGGATTCGGAACATTCTGCCGGAGCATGAATCCAGCGATATCAGGAATTGCCGATGTCACGGAACTCGTAGTAAAATCCCCTGATTCATCATACATTGCCAATCCCGCATCGTCTCTCGCAATAATCATTATCCTTGAGGCAGTCGAGGCGCTGTCAGGCACGGTCCATTCGAATGATCCATCATTCGGTTCACCCAGAGACACCGTATCCGGATAGGTGACACCAGCATCGAAAGAGCGTATTATATCGATTGATGTCACTCCGATATTATCAGAAGCCGTCCAGGTTATAGTGCAGAGATCATCAGCTTCGAGTTCCTCCCCGCCGACAGGATAAGCCAACACTACAGATGGTTGTTCCAGGTCGGGCCAGGTGTCGACCAGCCACTCGAGAGATCTGGCCATCAATGTGTCTCTCACCGAGCTTGTATTGATGGCTTCCAGACCAAATGCGAGATATACCATTCTGTGAAAGCCCGCATATCTTAACCCCGCCTCGGTTCCAGCGGAGTATTCGAGGATCCCCGAAGCACCCGTTCTTGGCTCGATCTCACTTGGCCAATCCTGATTGCCGCTTCCATCACCCCCGCCGATCCCAAATGACAGCCCATCACCGATCGGATCACCCGATATTCCTGTCAGAGTCCTGAACCCGGAATCATCCTGTATATAGTCAGCATGCATATATGCATTGTAGAAAACGATCTCTGCGACAAACCCCTCGTTATTCAGCTGCCAGCCGATATCCTGTCCAGACATCAACATCCTGCCGCCAAGTTCAAGATAACCGGATATCGAGGTCCTGTTTTCGGCCTCGATATCCCCTGAAATACCAGTCAGCCAGACTATTGCTGAATATTTGTTCATAAGAGCGACGGAGGGATACCCGAGATCATCCTCGCTCCACTTGTCAAACAGATATCCGTTATTCAAAAGGGCTGTACTGAAATAGTCATCGTAATTAGATCCGGCATCGTCATCGACAAGCAAAATCGGGATATCCCCGATCATGACCTCAAAAGTATCAGAGCCGGTGTAACTTCCTCCATCGGCAGATACATCGATCTGGAATTCTACTATTGCACCGGGAGCCGCGAATTCACTTATAGTGAGCTGGAAATCTGTAATCCCCGCATACTGATCACCGGGTTGGAAATCGGGATAAACGGATGCAGGTTGAATGATTTCAACAAGATCATCCTGACTCTGTAAAATTACTGTGACCCCGGTCCTTGAAGAAGAAACCGGCTCGCAGAACAAAGTCACTTCCAGGACGACAGTCTCGCCCGGATCGGGCCTCCCATCCCCATCTCCCAATGAGTCATCTATCTCCATTCCATGATACACAAGCCTGTCACCGGGATTGTACGTGATCCTCTGAGTCGCGTATCCGACCCTGCACGATCCATACTTGATCCAGAAATACCCGTCCAGCCCCCAACCAGTACCCCAGCTGTTTTTTATCAGCCAGGCACCTTCCCCTCCACACATCATATCGTCCCATCCGACGATCACTACAGCATGGTTTATCGGTTCTTCGTCCGCGTGTTCATAGCAACCGCCTATATAATCCCTAAAATCATCATATACTGTGAACGTAGTCGCTACAGGAGAAATCATGACCGCCTGCTTGATGGATTCTACATTATTCGGCACATCGTACCATTCCCCAGCAGATGCCACCTTTGTACACAGAGCATCTGTACAGGGCACATCGTCATCCGCCTGGTACGGCATGCAGGTCTCCAGAACAGCTCCGTACTCACTGATATACTCCCACGCCCATGAATACCACCCTCCATTACAACCCGACCCCTGCGTCCTGCATGAAAGCACCTGCTGCTCCGAGAGATCGTACTCGATCG
Source organism: Candidatus Latescibacterota bacterium (assembly GCA_019038625.1). NCBI lineage: Bacteria > Pseudomonadati > Candidatus Latescibacterota > Candidatus Latescibacterota bacterium. Next base: position 2,161 of record JAHOYU010000010.1, read on the forward strand.
CCTCGTTCTGCAGGATGACTGCCTCAAGAGCGCCAAAAGCGGCGAAGTCCCAGCAACTGCCACATCCTCCCTGGTTTTTTACTGAAGAGACTATCCCTGAATCACGCCAGTCCCAGGTCGATGGCGCAGCCATAAGAAATGGCCTGTCATCAACTGTAGCAGGTCGTGAATTTATTCTTCTTTCGAGCTCTATCGGCACTTTTGCTCTGCACATTGAAAGGAATTCCTCTGCGGTAAGTTCCGACAGGGAAGTCTTTCCCGCTATCCATCCATACCCGTTCCGGTCTATCCGCCTCTGGACCTCCTCAATGGAGGACATATCATCGTCACGGGCAGCTGAAGACAGGCCTGAAAAAATAAATATTGCCGACAGACAGACGACAATCGTTTTGAAAATTGATTTTCCCGTCATCGTGACACTCCTTTATTAGAACGTCTTACTTGTTGTAATATAGCACGTTACGGGCTGCTGCGTCAAGGAGTATAAGACTGGACGGCAGTAGGCGAGTCAATTCATCCTTTTAAAATAGAAAAGAGCTGTCATCTTGACTATTCCCATTACAGCAATGACAAGGATAAGCTGCCAGTCCCATTGTCGCGTAGTGAAATACCTGTAATATATAAGTCCACCCAGAAGAACCGCACCGACTCTTATTGCAATCTTCATTGATTTCAACTGATGCATGAGAAATCGTTCGTCCGGCATTGCCATCACTCCTCGATCCTGAAAATGTCATCGGTACTGACGGTGAAGTATCTCGCTATCCTCAGGGCCAGAGGCAGGCTCGGAATATACTTCCCCTTCTCTATAGAGATTATTGTCTGCCTGGAAACATCGACAGCTGAAGCGAGTTCCTCCTGGGTCAGCCCATGTTCCTTTCGGAAGTTCCGTATCCTGTTTTCAACTTTAGTATCCAATTCACAGCCCCCAAAAGAAGTAAAGCGTGCTTTACATGATAAGCGTGGTGCTGAAACATGTCAAGTCTCGAACAATTTCCCACTCATGTTTTTTGATTACGAGAAGACTGGCTAGCCCGTTCTACCGATCAGTGTTTTGTATCTCCTGTCTTTTCCAATATCCATGAGCTGATAAAATCAAGCACTTCAGGGGAAAACGTCTCAGCAATGGAGGCATATTCAGAAGGGGATCCGCTGTCACAATGTTGGAAAAGATGGTTGAGTCCCGGAAAGACTTTCAGCTGGTAGTCGGAATTACCTCCGGCCTCAAGGGCTTTCCTGATCGCACTTATATTCTCAACCGGAGGTACCTGAAGATCCTTCTCCCCCCACAGTGCCAGAACGGAACAACTGAGCCGCGAAATGGCAGGTGCCGGATCATAGGACATGAAAAATCTGAACCAGGACGTCAGGTAGATGTCGGCTCGCTGCTCTATGATCCCCGGCTTGTACCCGATCTTCACCAGTTCATCCTGCGTGTAGCTGGAAAGGAAAGCAGATGAAGCCTCGATCATCTTTTCTTTTGCCAGAGCAGAATTATTCTCTCCAAGAATTATCGAATGTTCCAGTCTTTTCTGCTCCATCAGCCTGTCGACAAGATCCTGTTCGAATCCGCTTGCCATAAAGATCAATTCGCTTTGAAGAAGAAGAATATCACCGCCGTTGAGCCCCGGTCCTCCTAGAAGGATAATATACGAGACATTCGTTTTCTGGGATGCGATCATGGGGGCGATCAACCCACCCTCACTGTGCCCGACAAGCCCGATCGCAGATCTGTCAATCTCACCTCTCGATCTCAGGTATTCGATGGCTGATCTGGCATCTCCCGCGAAATCGACAGAAGTAGCTGCTGAAAAATCTCCTGATGAACCTCCGACACCTCGATCGTCATATCTCAGGACAGCTATACCCTTCCGTGTGAGGTGATCCGATATGACTAGGAAGGGCCTGTGTCCCAGAACTTCCTCATTTCTGTCCTGCGGTCCTGAGCCGCTGATCAAGACCACCGCTGGAAAGACTCCGCTATTTTCTGGGATAGTAAGGGTCCCTGCCAGATCGATCCCGGCATCTTCGTTCCTGAATACGATCTCTTCCTCTCTGTATGGATAGGGGCTGACTGGATCCTGCGGCTTTTTATCCGACGGCATATCGATGTCTTTGGAAAGTACCAGAGGCAAAATCATTCCAGACTGGAACCAGGTCCCGTCAAGCACTGAATTCGAGTGATCATGGAACGCACTGAACCGGCCATTCGCGACCGCGACCTCAATATGGATGCTGTCCCCGTCGATCAATACTGAAGAAACTGGAATGCCCTTTGCGCCCTGGTCCGGGCTGTCGAGTGTAGCTGTGTATGTACCCGCTCCGGTCTTTGTCAGGTTGAAGATTATCCGCAGTCTGGCTCCCTGCAATTCCAGATATCCCCCCCAGGCGCCGCTTAAATCATACTGCAGGCTCTCCCCTGTCCTTCCCTCCACTGAAACCCCTGAAAACAATGAGAAAACCAGCAAAACACCTAATAGGAATACAGAAACGTTCTTTCCCGTTGTCTTTTTCAATACGACCTCCACTGATCAGGATTGCAACTACCCCTCATACACAGGAAGTGGCAGATCTATTCATGCGCACTCTTATCCGACCGTACAAGACCGATCAGCAGTTTTCCAATCCTGGTGTTTTCGTATATTCCTGAAAAATCTTCCGCCAAAGGCCCATCAGCAAAAAGAGGTACCATCGATGCAGTATGACTTCCAGTAGTCCAACCCCATTCGGTAACAGTGCTGTCAGCGACACTCCCGTCGTGAACCGCAAAACCACCGGTCTCATGGTCGGCCGTTACTATTACAAGCGTTTCTCCATCTGCCCTGGAATAATCCAGAGCAACTCCGACTGCTTCATCAAAATCCTTCATCTCAAGCATCATACTGCTAAAATCATGATCATGTGCAGCCCAGTCGATCTGAGAGCCTTCGACCATCAAAAAGAAATTTCTCCCGTCGGCGGAAAGGATATTAATAGCTTTCCTTGTCATCTCGGAAAGTGATATATCCCGCACTGGGAGACACTCTGGGTGTTCCAGAGAAATGAATGCGGCAACTGACCCTGAATCGGGCAATTGCAGGATTTCCTCAGATGATACAACTACATTCATCCTCGCTGCCAGAATATTCAACGGATCATATTCATCGGTTCGTTTGCTTTCAGGATCGCTTGATGGAAGAAACCAGGCCAACCCGCCACCAAAGATCAGATCCACTCCACTATCCGCAATCTGCCATGCTATATCCTCATACAAACTCCTCGATTTGACATGTGAAATGAATACCGCCGGAGTAGCGTGCGTGATCGCGCAAGTAACGACAAGCCCCGTCGACCATCCCTCATCCTCAGCATACTCCATGACCGTCTTCAGAGGACTGCCTTCACTATCCACAGAGATCGCACCGTTATAAGTCTTTTCTCCCGTGGCTATAGCCGTACCAGAGGCAGCAGAATCAGTGATATAGCCTCCAAATGGAATGGTCGACTGCAGACCGACGACTTTCATCCGCTCGATGTTCAACGATCCAAGGATGGTCCTTGCGGCTGTTATATGGGAAATGCCCATACCATCACCTATGAATAGTATTATGTTCTCAGGTTTCTCCCGTTCGCCAGATTGCGCTTCACCGTGTGGCAGAATTACCAGGGTCATCAGCAACATAACTGCTATCATAAAGCGCACCTTTAAAGATCTATTTGATTCCTGCATAGATTCTTTCATCTGATCCATCTCCTCAGGAAGAATGATCGTGTACGATCTTCCATCCATCAATCTTCCTTCTGATCAAAAGAGTAAACAGGCCTTCCCTGTCACCGGCCTCAAGAGCTACATGCCAATGCCCACAGACAAACGCGGAATCACCTGATAACAACTCTACACGCAGACCGGAGAACCTCAACTCTCCCCTCTGATCGCCGGAATACTTCTCATCATACATCGATTTTACGGTACTCCAGCCCATAAGTATCTTTTTGCCGGAATGAAAACGTAATGAATCACTTTTCCAATAGCCACTCATATACCCATCGATGCTACCGCTGTTCCAGCTCACTACCTGATAGTCAAGCATCTCCAGGATCTCGGAGACCGCGTCCTGTCCCAGTACGATCCCTGGAACACTGGCAAGAAGAAACAACACAGATGCAAGGATCGTGATCTTCAATTTATTCTCCCTTCCTCTCCACTGAAGTGGAAAGCGCCTGAACGGACGAGCGTAGCTTGAGCCCCTCTGAAATCCACAATTGTCGAGGGTTCAGTCCTTGATCTGCCCCTCGCGGAAATATAGCAACCAAGCCCGGGAAAAGTCCTATGGATATCAGCTATCCTCTTCATTGGAGGCATTCCACTCCTGTTCACACTCGTAGAGACAAGGGGAGAACCGACAGCCGATATTATACTACGCAATTCATCGTCAGCAGGTATCCTGACGGCGATGGTCATACCGGGTCTGAGCACAGGTAGTATCTTGTCCGTTGCGGGGAGTAGTGCCGTCAATCTTGCCGGCCAGATGTGGCTCAACACTCTTTTCGAATCGCCGGGCCAGTTCGAGATATATCTGTCGACCATCTCGATATTCGACATCAGAAGAATCAATCCGGCTTTTTTATTCCTGCCCTTGATCCTGATTATCTTCTTCACAGCATCTATGTCAAGGGCATCGCAATGCAACCCATAAATGGTATCAGTAGGAAGCACACCCACCTCTCCTGACTCGATCATCGATACGATGTTTTCGATTCTCTTGAGTGTGTAATACCCTCTCAGGACTGTTTCCATGAATCGCGAAGTCTTCCTATGGCCTGCTTGATGGATTCGTCATTTATTGCGAGGATCTCCGCCGCGAGAATCGCGGCATTCTTCGCTCCCGCCTTGCCGATTGCCACCGTTGCGACAGGTATTCCCGGAGGCATCTGGACTATGGCGAGAAGTGCGTCCATCCCGTCCGGCAATCCACTGGGAATCGGCACACCGATCACGGGAAGCGTAGTGACGGAAGCGACAAATCCAGGTAAAGCAGCAGCCATCCCTGCCCCTGCTATGAAGACCCGTGCTCCTCTTTTTTCCGCTTCCAGAATATACTCTTTAGTGGCATCCGGCATCCTGTGCGCTGATGATACTTTCAGTTCACCCTTCACTCCGAGTTTTTCCAACTGCTGCATACAGGCTTCCATGATCTTCCTGTCAGACTCACTCCCCATGAGGACAGCTACCTGTAAAGTGTCGTTCACTTCATGCCCCTTTCAATTCAAATCATAATTACTGATCTTATCCGGTCAAGACTGAAGACCCTTCTGCCCGATATCCTTTCTATAGAAACGGCCCTCGAAATCGATTGCATCGACCCCCCTGTACGCTTTATCCAACGCTTCATGGAGTGATCGAGCAACAGCTGTTACGCCAAGGACCCTCCCTCCGTTCGTAACCAGATCATTCCCTTTATTAGCGGTCCCCGCGTGAAACACTATGGAACCCTGGTCATCCGCATCCTCCAACCCGGATATTGGAAATCCCTTTTCATATGAACCTGGATATCCACCGGAAGCCATCACAATACAGACGCAGGCATCTTCGCTGTTCTCGAAATCGACACTCTCAAGATTTTTGTTAGTAGCCTCATAGAGCACTTCAAACAAATCCCCCTTGAAGAGCGGAAGTATTACCTGTGTCTCCGGATCACCGAATCTGCAATTGTACTCAAGCACTTTTGGCCCATCGCCAGTGATCATGAGACCAAAATAAATAACACCCGCACCAGTGACCTCTTCAGTCTGAATCCCGTTCAGTGTCGGCTCGATGATCTCAATCCTGATTTTCTCACTCAGGTCATGGTCAAGTAGGGGGACCGGCGCATAGGCGCCCATTCCGCCTGTATTCGGCCCCTTGTCGTTTTCGAAGGCCCTTTTGTGATCCTGTGACGGGACAAAAAGTCGGTAATCCTTTCCATCGAAAATCGCCAGAATAGATAATTCTGGCCCTTCGAGATATTCCTCGATCACGATCCGGGTTCCTGCTTCACCAAAAGCTTTTTCTTTCATCATACTATCAATAGTTTTTCTGGCCTCTTCCCTCGTCTCGCAAATGATCACGCCTTTCCCTGCAGCAAGGCCATCAGCTTTGATCACATAGGGAGGCGAAGCGATATCCAACGCATTCTGAGCGGAGCAATAATCGTCGAATGCTGCGAAATTTCCTGTTGGAATCTTGTACTTTCTCATGAATTCCTTCGCCCAGACCTTGCTTCCTTCCAGAAGTGCTCCACGCGAATCAAATCCGAATATCCTCAAGTCGTTCTCATTGAAAAGATCTACGATCCCTGACACCAGTGGCGCTTCAGGACCGACAACAGTAAGATCGATCTTTTTCTCGATCGCGAAGGTAAGCAGGGCTTTCCTGTCGTCAGCAGCAATATCGACACATTCTGCCATCTCAGCGATTCCGGCGTTACCGGGAGCGGCGAATATCTTGTCAACTTTCTCGGATTGTGCGAGCTTCCATACAAGTGTATGCTCTCTTCCTCCCCCTCCGACAATAAGGACTTTCATCTCTCAGTATTCTCCTTATTCAAACCATAGACTATTGATTAACTGCCTTCTTCACGACAAATTAACATAGACCGACATGTCCTGCAAAGTCATAAATCCAACTTAAGATATACGTATATCCCGGAGACATGAAAGAATCCACAGGGAGTGTTTTACGAAGTCGAACCTGATAACAGGATTGCAACCTGCCACTGGCTATTGTAAAATATGCCGATCAGTACATAAGAAGCAGCACTCTGGAAACATTGGCTGAACATTTACAAACAGGAAGATGCAATGGCTCAATCATTCACCAGGGCGATTACAAGAAGACCCTGTAAAGAGTTCCGTAATGGGCTGACCCTTTCCGGCTTGGGAACCCCCGACCTGAAACTCGCTCTCAACCAGCATATCGCCTACCAGAATGCTCTTGTCGATCTGGGACTCGAAGTGCTGGCTCTCGATCCGGACATCGATCATCCCGATTCGACATTTGTAGAAGATACAGCGGTTGTGACACCTGAAGTAGCTGTGATCACGCGCCCAGGTGCGGATTCAAGGCTCCGTGAAGCAGAAAATATATCTCCTGTTCTTGAAAGATTCATACCTGTAGAACGGATCCTTCCTGACGGACGTATCGATGGTGGCGACGTCCTTCAGGCGGATGACATCTTCTACATCGGACTGTCTGACAGGACCAATGCTGAAGGCGCATCACAATTATCTGATATACTCGGGACTCATGGATATGAATGCCATTCTGTCAAGGTAGATGGCTGTCTTCATCTCAAATCGGCTGTCAATTATCTGGGTGATGGTACTATGATAGTGGATGAAAGATTCGCGGACCTGCCATTTCTCAATAAATACAGGATGATAACCGTGTCCGATGGAGAATACTATGCGGCAAACTCCCTTCTGGTGAATGGTACCGTTCTTGTTCCTGCAGGGTTTCCGAAAACATCGAAAAGTATCGCAAAGGCGGGGCTTGATATCTTGATACTCGAAATGTCGGAGTTCATGAAGATGGATGGTGGATTGAGTTGCCTGTCTCTTCGCTTCTGAATCTTTACCTCTCAATTTATGTTTAGCGGGATCCTGAATAGTATCGTTCATCTGGATACAAACGGAAGCAGCCCGAAATAATCCGTGTATCATTCTTTCAATTTGAAACCTTCCCCCCCTATTTCCGTATTCTATCTAAGCCCTGATTGGTAGTTCGATATAAGGAGAAGGAAATGAACAGGTTTATCGGTCTCTTAATTATCCTCATGGCCCTTGGTATCATGTCGATCACAGGAAGCTGCGGTGGAAACAGCCATTCAGAACCCGCGAAGGAAGAAGACAAGCTGGTTGTGCCGGTAGAGGTCGATATGGTCAGCATCGGAGATATTGCCGCTTACTTCACAGGAACAGCTACGATCGAGGCGGAAGAAGAGACCGAAGTCGTGGCAAAAGTCAGCGGAACCGTTGAAAAGATCATGGTCGAGGAGGGTGAATTTGTAAAAGTCGGTCAGATACTGGCCAAACTCGACGATGAAATGATCTCAGTCCAGCTGAAACAGGCCGATGCGAACCTGAGGAAAATGGAAAGTAATTTCAAACGGAACAAAGACCTTCACAAGAAGAACCTTATCAGTACTGAGATCTTCCAACAGGCAAAATATGAATATGAACAACAGAAAGCATTATACGACATGGCAAAGCTCAACCTCGACTATACCGAGATCAGGACTCCGATCAGCGGTATCGTATCGATCCGGTTGATCAAAAAAGGAAATATGATCCTGCAGAACCAGCCCACATTTAAAGTTTCGGGCTTTGATCCTCTTATCGCGGTACTCCACGTTCCCGAGAGACAATTGGCGAAACTGAGGACCGGACTTCTTGCAAGACTGAGTGTTGATGCCATTGAAAACAAGGAGATCGACGGACATATCGAAAGGATAAGTCCGATCGTCGACCCCGCGACCGGAACAGTAAAAGTGACGGTAGAGACCAGCGATTCTCTGGGAAGGCTGAGACCCGGTATGTTCGCCCGAATCAAGATCATATACGATGTCCATACCAATGCTCTGAAAATCCCGAAAGACGCTATTATCTCTGAAGATCGGGAATCAGCGGTCTACGTAGTCCAGGATAGCGTCGCCTATCGGCGCAACATATCGCTGGGATATATTAACACTACTCATGTAGAGGTTCTCGAGGGGCTCGCGCATGAAGACGTGATCGTCACCACCGGCAAGGGTAGCCTTAGGGATAGCACGAGAGTCGAAATCGTAAAACAATAACGGAAAAATTATGAAAATCATTGAAATCTCTATCAGTAGACGCGTGACTATAGCTATGTTTACGATCGCCGTAATATTGTTCGGCTTCGTTTCTTTTCTCAGGTTAAAAATAAATCTTCTTCCGGAATTGACCTATCCGACCCTTACGGTAAGAACTGAATATCCGGGTGCCGCTCCTGCCGAGATCGAGAACCTTATCTCAAAACCGGTCGAAGAGGCTCTCGGTGTAGTAAAAAGCGTTATCAGAGTGAGTTCTATCTCCAGATCTGGACAATCCGATGTCATCCTGGAATTTGAATGGGGTACAGACATGGATTTCGCCGGACTCGATGTCCGGGAAAAACTCGATGCGCTTGAATTACCTCTGGATGTTCAAAGACCAAGCATCCTGCGTTTTGATCCCTCTCTGGACCCCATCCTGAGATTCGGTTTCAGTAAAAAACCGGATTCCGTTGAACCGATTGAAGAAAAAAGCGCAGAACAGACAGCCAGGAAAGAGTCATTCAACGAGGAAGAACTCAAGTTCCTGCGCCGATTCGCGGAAGAGGAGATCAAGATGGAACTGGAGGCGGCACTGGGAGTAGCCGCAGTAAAGGTCAGCGGTGGCCTTGAAGACGAGATTCAGATCCTGGTCGACCAGGCTCGCCTCGCCCAGCTGGACCTTCCGATCGAACAACTGGCCAGACAGATAGGTTCTGAAAACGTAAACCTGTCAGGAGGGCGCCTTGAGGAAGGGACTCAGCAATACCTCGTCCGTACACTCAACCAGTTTCAGTCCATCGAGGAGATTCAGGATATCATAATATCCACCAAGGATGGGAAACCTACATACCTTCGTGATGTTGCTATTGTAAAACATGGATATAAAGAACGTGAAGCGATCACCAGACTGGACAAAGTCGAAGCAGTGGAGATCGCGCTCTACAAGGAAGGTGACGCCAATACTGTAGCTGTCGCCAAAGCTGTGGAACGGAAACTTGCGAGGGTCCGTGATATTCTTCCCGAAGATTATGAACTTGTCAGCGTGTATGACCAGTCCACGTTTATCACACAGGCTGTTAACGAGGTTATCCAGGCGGCCATCATCGGGGGCCTTCTAGCAGTTATCATATTGTATTTTTTCCTTCAGAGTTTCTGGGCGACCGTAATCATATCGATGTCCATACCCGTCTCGGTGATAGCCACTTTCAACCTGATGTACGGCTCCAATCTAACGTTGAATATAATGTCCCTCGGCGGTATCGCCCTGGGAGTAGGAATGCTTCTTGACAACTCTATCGTTGTCCTCGAAAACATAGCCCGCCACAGGGAAAAGGGGAAGTCGGTCCTTGATGCTGCAAAAGACGGTGCCAGCGAAGTCGGTATGGCGGTCACGGCATCTACTCTTACTACTGTCGCTGTATTCCTCCCCCTCGTTTTCGTTAAGGGGATTTCAGGCCAACTCTTCCGCGACCAGGCATTGACCGTGACTTTCTCTCTGCTCGCTTCTCTCGTCGTCGCGCTTACGCTGATACCCATGCTGGCGTCACTTCAAGGGAGAAAAGCTGAGATCATCCCGGAGACTCAGCGGAAAGAACCCAGGACTCGTTTCGGAAGATTCTTCAGAAAGATCTTTATCTTCATTTTCTTCACTGTTCCAGCATCGATTTTAAAGGCAGGCAGAAAGGTGATCGGCTGGTTCGCCAGCCTTATAATGTTTGTTCTTCGTCCTCTTCTGAAAATCTTTCAGAGTTCCTACAACTCACTCGAAGACAAATATTACGGATTCCTTGATTGGTCACTTTCACACAAAGGCCGGATTATCTTCATCGCGCTGATCATGTTCGGACTTTCATTGATGCTGATTCCCTCTCTTGGCGTCGAACTCATCCCACAGCTTTCACAGGGAGAATTCAGCGTCGAATTCAGGCTTCCTCCAGGTACTCCTCTGGAAGTGACAGCGGCAAAACTGGCTGGAGTACAGAGCGTAGCTTCAGACATCGATGGTGGCAGGACCACTTTTTCAGTGTCTGGCTCAGGTAACCGCATGGATGCCAACCCTGAGCAGGGTGGAGAGAACTGGGGAGAATTGAGTGTGGTTCTTGATCAAAACACCAAAAAGGCAGATGAAGACAGGGTCATGAACCGCCTGCGTAAAGATCTTAGGAGAATTCCGGACCTCCAGTACAAATTTTCCCGTCCTACTCTTTTCACCTTCAGGACCCCGGTGGAAATAGAAATATCCGGGTACGAGCTGCGTCACCTTAACCGTATCAGCAAAGAGATTGTCTCTGGTCTGGATTCGTCCCCCCGATTTGCCGATGTCAAATCGACTATACAGAGCGGACATCCGGAGATTCAGATCAAATTTAACAGAGAACGTGCGGCATCCCTCGGGTTTGCGGTCTATCAGATCGCCGATCGTGTTGTAAGCAAGATCAGAGGAGATGTCGCTACAAGGTATTCCTGGCGGGATCGACGAATCGATGTGCTTGTCCGTGCCAGAGAGACTGACAGGAATTCGATCGACAAGATTCGAAAACTGGTCATCAATCCCGAAAGCGAAAAACCTGTGACTCTTGAAGCTGTCGCTGATGTGATCATCGATACCGGACCTGGAGAAATCCGGAGAATAGACCAGGAACGTGTAGCCATCGTTACGGCGAACCTCAACTACGGAGACCTTGGAACGGCGGCAGAAGAGATCAACACCATCATCAACCGCATTCCGATGCCTGCCGGGTTCAACGCCAGTCTTTCCGGACAAAACAGGGAGATGACCACATCATTCAAATCCCTGCAGTTCGCTCTTGTTCTTGCGATATTTCTTGTCTATCTGGTCATGGCATCCCAGTTCGAATCATTCCTTCACCCATTCGTGATACTTTTCACTATACCCCTGGCACTTATTGGCGCGGTATTCGGGCTATGGATCACGTCATCGACTATCAGCGTCGTCGTATTCATCGGCCTGATACTTCTCGCTGGCATCGTGGTCAATAATGCAATCGTTCTTATAGACCTCATAAATAAATTAAGAGAACAGGGAATGGAAAAACTCGAGGCAATAAAGCAAGGCGGACGGACCAGGTTGAGACCGATCCTTATGACGACACTTACGACCACACTGGGACTTCTTCCGCTTGCGATGGGTCTTGGAAAAGGAGCCGAGGTAAGAGCCCCGATGGCGATCACCGTCATAGGTGGTTTGACGGTCTCGACAGCTCTCACGTTGATAGTGATCCCTGTAGTATATTCGATATTCGACAGAAAAAAGTGATTTGTACAAGTATCCTCTCATCTACTTCAGATGAGTCGAGCAGGCAGGAAAGTCCAGCAATATGAACCTTACGGAATTCTCATTAAAACGACCCGTATCGATCATGATGATTTTCGTTTGTTTCATTGTTATCGGGATTATAGCCTCCCGCCTGCTTCCAAAAGAGTATTTTCCAGATCTTGACGCTCCCTTCATATTTATCGAGATTCCCTACCCCGGCTCTACTCCAGAGGAGATCGAAAGACAGATAACCAAGCTGGCTGAAGAAGTGCTGGCTACCATAAGCGGAATAAAGCGAATGGAGTCCAACTCCTGGGAGAATGGATGCTGGGTCAGATTAAATTTCGACTGGGGAGTCAATACAAACATCAAAGCTCTTGAAGCGAAAGAAAAACTCGACGGAATACGCCACCTTTTCCCTGATGATCTTGAACGGTTTTTTGTCAGAAAATGGTCCACCTCCGACATGGAGATCATGCAGCTGCGTTTATCGAGCAACAGGGACCTGTCGAACTCCTATGACATGCTGGAAAGAAATATAAAAAAGAGGATCGAGAGACTTGAGGGAATATCCAAAGTGGATCTGTATGGAGTCGAAAAGAAAGAAATTAGAATACAGCTTCTGGCGGACAGGATCATTCAACACGGGATAGATATTAACCGCCTTACAGCGACACTCAGAAGGGCAAACTTCCTTGTTACCGCCGGCAAGATCACTGATAACAACCAGCGATACGTTGTGCGGCCTCTGGGTGAATTTGAATCGGTTGAAGAAATCGGCGATATTACCGTCAACCAGAACAACATTCATCTCCGTGACATCGCAACGATCACATATGACCATCCCAGGCTTACGTACGGCCGTCACCTGAATAAAAAATATGCTATAGGACTTGATATCTTCAAGGAATCGGGAGCGAATCTCGTAGAGGTCGCTGACAGGGCTATAGCCGAGATCGAGAAAATCAAGGCCCTGCCGGAAATGGAAGGGATCAGTCTCTACTTCATGGAAAACGCTGCCGAGGGCGTAGAAAGTTCTCTCAATGAAGTCCTCAAATCGGGGGTCCTCGGCGGATGCCTCGCGATAATCGTCCTGTTCTTTTTTCTCCGATCCTTGTCGTCGACATTCATGGTAGCGCTCGCGGTCCCCCTTTCGCTCCTTATTACCCTTGCCTTGATGTTCTTTACGGGAATCACTCTTAACATCCTGACTATGATGGGGCTGATGCTTGCCGTTGGTATGCTTGTAGATAATGCGGTAGTAGTCACCGAATCGATTCACAGACATCAGACGAATGGAATGGAGAAGCTGAAGGCTATAAGAGTCGGTGTAAAGGAAGTGTCTTTAGCTATAACCGCAGGCACATTGACGACAGCCATCGTATTTCTGCCAAACATCGTCAGCCCCAACGATGATGTCTCTGTCTACCTGAAACATGTCGGGTTGACCATATGTATCGCTCTTGGAGTATCTCTCGTCCTCGCCCAGACTATAGTCCCCCTTCTTGCATCAAGGATCAGACCCTCCGCTCCATCGAAAAAGCGAACGGTCATAGACCGCCTTATTGACAGATACTCCATAGTGCTCGAATGGACGATGAAACATCCGAAGGCCACTACCGGTATAATCATTCTGACTCTACTCAGTGTTGCGATACCGATGAAATTCGTCCCGATGGAGATGTTCGATAGCCAGGATGACAGAAGATTTCGCCTTCACTATCATATAAACGGTAGCTATACCGTTGAAAAAGTCGAAAAAGCAGTGGACAAATATGAGGATTTTCTGTTTTCCCGTCAGGAAGAATTTGAAATAGAGTCTGTCTATACATATTATCAGGGTAATTACGCAACATCTACAATTCTTCTTACCAAGGGGAAAAAAGCTAAAAAATCGATAGAAACTATCCAGGAACTTATCAGGAAGGACCTTCCGAAGCTCGCAATCGCTAACCCGTCTTTCGAATGGCAGGCTCCTGGAGGCGGAAGCGAATCTATCAGGATACAGCTGATCGGAAAATCGAGCGAATATCTGGTGAGCCTCTCGCGTGATGTAGCATGGACACTGTCAAAGATCGAAGGGTTTACCGATGTCCGGTCTCAAGCTGAGACAGGTGACAAGGAAGTACACGTCGTTGTCAACCGCGACAGAGCAAGACAATATGGCTTCTCGACTGCAGAAATCGCCAATGTCGTCTCCGCGGCCATGCGTGGGATAAATCTCCGTCATTTCAGAGATGAACAGGGCGAAGTGGAAATGAGACTTGAATTCCAGAACCTGGATAGACAATCTCTCGATCAGCTTCAAAACGTTCCCGTGATAAACGAAGCTGGACAGTCAATATCTCTGGCCTCACTCGCCGACTTCAGAGTCAGGCGTGGACCGAGAAACATCCGTCGCGAAAACCGGATTACTGCGATCGGAATCACCGCGAACCTTAAAGGTATAAAGACAAATGAAGCTCGCGAGAAGATCAAACAGGTCCTTGACAACTATGACTTTCCATCAGGATATCAATGGAATTACGGGCAGAACTTCCGTCATGAAGAGGAAGCCTTCAACACTATGCTGGTGAACCTTCTTCTTGCACTCGCCCTGATATACTTTGTCATGGCCGCTCTGTTCGAATCGTTGATCTTCCCTTCTACCATCTGGACACAGATCCTCTTCGCTATAGTCGGAGTCTACTGGTTTTTCCTCATCACAGGAACGGATATGACGCTGATGGGTATGATCGGAATACTGATACTCATCGGGGTTGTCGTTAACAACGGGATCGTCCTGGTCGATCACATCAATCAACTTCGAGTCCGTGGACTTGAAAGACGCGAAGCCATAATGCAGGCGGGAAGAGACCGCCTGAGACCGATCCTGATGACCGCTGGAACAACTATTCTCAGCCTCGTCCCATTGTGCATCGGCACTACACTGATCGGTGGGGACGGCCCTCCCTACTTCCCCATGGCCAGAGCAATAGTCGGAGGACTCACCTTTTCCACTCTCGTCACACTCCTGATTCTTCCAACAATTTATGTTAAACTCGACGATCTGCGTAACTACTCAAAATCAATAGTTCGCAGAAGCAGATGAGTGGCGTTTTCACGACATTAATGATAATCGTCGACCGATAGCCCTCCATGATATTTTTCGTTTATGTATATTTTATTTCGAAGAGATCACTCGGCTGACAAGAATGGCCTCAATCATCAAGCCGATATTCTTTGAAGTAAAGGATCATGATCATCAGCCCGGTGAAGAGTACTGAAAGAGCTGCAAGAACAAACACGGAAAGAATAAATGGAGTCTTGTTTGCGGAAAGTACAAGTCCAAAGAGAGTACGGCCAATATCATCCGGTGTTACCTGTCTGATAGCTGGAAACAGAGAGTGGAGATAGTGGACAACAGTGAGCAATCTGGCGTTACCGGGGAAGAAGGCTATCGAGCTTTCCCATCCGAAAGTAAACAATAGGCCGACAAGAACCGGCTTTTTTAATATTCCTCCAATAAATCCAAAGAGTGGGACATAGACGGCAAGTCCCAGCATGAGCGCTGCCGAGCTTCTGAAAAAACCAGGCAACCCTCGAAGAAAGCTTGCTGAACCTGCTCCCGACATCATAACAAGATAAGTCAGAGTAAAGGAAACCAGGATTACAAGACCAATTGTGATAATTCCAGCGAGAGCTTTGATGGCAACTATGCTCCAGCGAGGCACGGGCCTTGTGAGAAGAAAAGGCAATGTCTTTTCTTCCACTTCATCTCCGATGATAGCTGTTCCAATAAAGACAGCGGTCAATGGAAGAAGGAAATGCAGAAACATAAGATAACTGAATTGTGGATATATCTGATGGGGCTTAACTTCCATAATGGAGCTTGCCAGCAATAATAATACAGCACAGGCGACGGGAACCATCCCGATGATCGATATCCATAACGTACGCCTGCTGTGAATACCGTCCCTGAGGAAAAATACCAGAAGATATGCCATTGCTTTACCTCACCAGATAATCAAATACCGCTTCGAGATTCTCATCAGGGGACCACAGTGAATAAATGGTCACCCCATTATCAAGTGCAATAGAAGGAAGTCTTGTATGGAAATCATCCGGGGTTACCGTTTCCACGGTTAACTGATTTCTTTCCCTGTCAAAATGCACGCTCCTGATGTCATCATACTCGAGAAGCCTGGAAGTAAGGACATTGACCTTGTCACAACGAATGGAGACTTGCAGGGGATGCGTATCGATAAGTCTTCTTATCTCGTAGATATTTCCTTCGGCCAGGAGACTGCCGTGGTTGATGAGCAGGATCTTTTCCGTCATCTCCTCCACTTCATGCAGTACATGGCTTGAAACAATTACAGTCTTACCCTCATCTCCAAATTTTCTGATCAAATCCATTGTGGCATGACGTCCCAACGGATCCATTCCGTTAAGAGGCTCATCCAGAAGAAGGATATCCGGATCATGCGCGATTGCCTGAGCCATTTTGATCCTCTGCCTCATCCCCCTGCTGTAACTACCGATCTTCTTGTCCTGCGCCTTTTCCATCCCCATTTGTCTAATGGCTTTTTGAGCTCTTTCTCCCGCCTCATCCGCCGGAAAACCATGAATACGCATAAAACTGGTCACGAATTTTCTGCCGCTCAGATAATTCCAGAAAACATCCAGTTCAGGACAATAACCGATATTTTTCAGGATAGCATGATTGTTCCAGACATCCTGGCCCCCTATCCTTATCGATCCCTTGCTTGTACGGAGCTGTCC
>JAHOYU010000011.1 GCA_019038625.1 Candidatus Latescibacterota bacterium
GGCTGAGGTGGTCGGACTCAAGTAACGAGGTCTCCGGAGAACCCGGGGCGGTTCAGTTTTTTGTATCAGCGCCACGTTCAATATTCAGAGATTGGGCAACGGAACTTCCTTCTTGGACTGAGTCGAGTCGTGCGGCGAACGACCTCCCAAGAATTGAGCTGATCCGAGCAGAGTCTTCTCTTGATCGCCTTCGGTTTGACAATTGCGGCCCGGCCGACGTCAATTTGGAAGTTGTCCTGCATGCCTCCCGCAACACGCCTTACATAATTGATTCATTTCGAGCCTATCTCCAGATGCTCGGTATTTCCGGCGACATTGACAGGCGACTCTATGCTGGCCGTTTGTGTTTCATCCCGGTTCACGCGTCGCAAGATAAAATCGAGGATCTCGCCAAATTTTCGTTTCTTCGCGTAGCGCGCATAATGCCAAAGCTCAGACACCTTTCACCAGTCCGATCTTACTCTGCACCCTCTCCAGCACCCGTGGTCCTGCCCTCAGAGCCCCCACTCAATCTAGATGTTCGAGCCGCCATTTTCGATGGTGGCCTTCCCGACATGCCATACCTTTCGCCTTGGGTGACAGCCCTCAACGCCGATGGCGTTGGCGAAGCGCACGTGGAGTGTCTTACCCATGGGTGCTGGGTTACGTCTGCTCTACTTTTTGGACCCCTTGCTGCCGGTGAGACAGCAAATCGACCGTTTGCACATGTGGATCATTATAGGGTTCTCGACACCGATTTTGATAGTGACGATGATCTCTTCGATGTCCTGACACGCATTCAAAACGTGCTTCAACACGGACGATACAAATTCGTAAACTTGAGTATTGGCCCGGATTTGACGGTCGAAGACAATGACGTGCATGCATGGACTGCAGTCCTAGATGAGCTTTTTTCCAGCGGAGAGATACTCGCAACGGTCGCTGCCGGGAATAACGGGCAGTATGATGCCGATGCCGGATTGAACCGGATCCTTGTTCCCTCTGATTGCGTAAACGGACTCACTGTTGGCGCATCGGACTCCTCAACAAGCGACTGGACACGGGCACCCTATAGTGCTGTCGGTCCAGGCCGCAGCCCCGGGATCATTAAGCCGGACCTCCTCGCTTTTGGAGGCGGGGACGCTGTCCCCTTCTCCGTTTTGGACCCTCAAGACCCTCTCCGGGTCAACTCCGTCTCCGGCACAAGTTTCGCTGCACCATCCGCGCTCAGATTGGGACTTGGTGTTCGTGCGCATTTCGGGGATTCTCTAAGCCCGTTGGCAATCAAAGCTATCCTAATTCACGGTACTGAAGAAGGTGATCTGGAGAGACATGAACAAGGATGGGGGAGGGTACCTGCAGACCTCAGGGATCTTGTCATATGTCCCGACTGTTCAGCAAGAATCGTTTACCAAGGTGAGCTCAATCCAGCCCAACACCTTCGCACTCCAATCCCTCTCCCAGAAACCACACTCGCCGGTAATGTGACGATTACAGCAACAATTTGCTTTGCCACGTCAGTCGACCCCGAAGACCCTGGGTGCTACACGCGGAGCGGACTCGAGATAGTTTTTCGTCCTCATGATGAGAAGTTTGGCAAAACGAAGGACGATGGAGGGAACTGGGTAATCTCGACCCATCCTAAGACAGCTGCATTCTTCCAACGGCGGGATTATGCCACAGAGACGGAGCATCGGCGTGACGCTCACAAGTGGGAAACTGTCCTACACCGCAAAGTCGCGAAGCGTGGCAGCAGCTTAAAAAATCCCGTATTCGATATTCATCTCGCTCCAAGGGCTTTCGGGGCACCAACGTTTACAACCGACCGCATTCGCTATGCGCTAGTGGTTACCGTTGAGAGCAGACGTAACCCAGAGCTCTACGACCAAATTATGCAGCGGTACAGAACCTATATCCGTCCGCTCACCCCCCTGATACAGATTCCGATTCAGACCTAAAACAGGGGGAAGAGTTTGCCGCCTATTCAGGTGATTCAGGACGCTTAGATCAACAAGAATTCGTGCACATGACGAAATCTGTTTGCAATAAAGGATGTAGCGTCCAGTATAACATGTCCGCCTTCTGCATGAAAAACTAAGTGACACTTTCCCTCTCAGCGGCCCGGTCACGGGCCACAATAAGGAGGGAAAATCATGTCATTCTGGAGTCAAAACAAACCCAAAAAACCTGCATCCCCACCTCTGGACACCGGCCAAGCGGTTCCTGTTCGGAGAAAGATTCACCGCAGTCCACCAATTGCGTTTGAAGCAAAGCAGCTCGCCATCGAAGCTATCGATTGCGGTGCCGATCGGCAAGATGTTGCCCAGGTTCTTGGCGTCAAATCCAACACCATCAGCACGTGGATAAAGTCTTATAACGAAAAAGGCATCCGCGGCCTTTGCTGCAAACCATCAGGAAAGAAAGTCCGCAAACAATGCACCGAGCTTGAGAAACGCATCCTTGCTCACCGCACTGACAAACCAAAGCATGGCGTGCGTCGCATCAGTGATGAACTTCGGATGCACGAAGGCTTGTCCGTCAGTCCGGAGAAAGTCCGCCAGACGGTAAATGACGCTGGCAGGAAACAGAGGTAGGTGAAACTACCCAGGGTTTTGAAAGAGCTATTCCCCCAGTAGTGAGGATGCAAAAAAATTCCTTTACCATGAATCCTAAGGCAAGGTGGGTATTCCGACCCAATCCTGCCACCGATTCCGATTGAATCCGGTCATTAATTCCGACGGAAAAAGGCTAACCCCCCAAAGTTGATTTGAGAGGTTGCAATATTCAATTTCCCCGCTAATAGGATCCCCTTCTCGCCCAAGTTTTTGCATCCGAAACCGTTTGCGCTGCATTACATTAGTGCCGTACCACTCAGGCTTTGCGAGTGAAGCCACTTTGGTGCGGACCACAAAGAGTTATTTGGGAACCTGGGAGGGTACTATGGACAAGCGTAAAATTAATTGGGGGGAGGGGCATCAATTTTCAATCCATCCACAAGACACAAATTGGAACGATATCGGAGGGGTCTATTTGTTCTGCGCTCAATCCTCACCAGGTAATTGGACCGCCCTGTATATTGGCCAGACAGAAAGCTTGGCATCTCGACTTCCAAATCACGAACGTTGGAGCGAAGCCTTCCGCTTTGGAGCCACGCACATTCATGTAAAAGTTGTCACGAGTGAGAGTCAGCGTTTGGCACTGGAGGAATCTCTATTAAGGAAGTATAAGCCACCACTAAATACTCAAAATATTTGAGGGGAAGAAGAGCAAGCATGTCTACAATATTTGACGTCGCCCACTTCAAAGAGCAAGGAATCCCCAAATCATCCGTGTATAGATGGGCGCACAATTGGCCATTTCTTATAGATTTTATCTTTGATAATCTCGAATTTTCTAACTAGATCATTGTATTGCTTCGTAGTAATCGTAGCACGACCGCTCGCCATCCTTCCTCCAGTACAATCTTTTCGATAATTTGCAAGCTCACCAATTATCGAGTCACAAACACGTTGAATATAGTAGCTCCCGCCTTTAAGAAAATGCTTGGAAAAGAAATCAATAAATGGCTCACCACCCACCGAATAAGCGTGCTCCATTGTTACCAGATGCTCATAGTGCCGTTCCCCCATTCTGGACAGCAATAAACTAACCTTCTCAGTGATCTCAACCAATTCATCGGATGACCGGTCAGAAAACGACTCATCAGAAGAGCCTACTGCACGGCAGAAAAGCTCGAAATTAATAATATTTTTCTCGTATGATTCTCGCCCCATAGGGGTCAATTGAATCACGCTTTCCAGTATGTCTTTCTCCCGTAACGCCTCCCATGAGTTTATCGCTAAAGGAGAAAAAACATTCACCATCCTCCCCTTTAAAGATCCAGTTTTGTAAAGATCGAATAGTGTCTCGTAGACTCCATCTGGCAAATATCCGATTCTTCTCATTCTTTCAGCAACATCTCTAACCGTTACCCTTCTCAAGCCTGATTTCTCGCAGTTGTATAGTAATGAAACAATCATCCGCTTTTCACAACAGCAGAGTTCATCTTCAATATCACTGACCGAAAGAAGAACAAATCTTTGTGGATACCCTTCCGAATATAGCCACCCAAAGAATAGTTGACGAAAAACTCTGTAATTTATCTCTTTCTTCTCACAGTCGGCTGGTAGATTAAACTGAACTTTCTCAAGATATAAGGCAAATTCACTAATAAGCTCAGCGTAGATTCGAAAACTATTGTTGGCCAAATTCCACATCCTGCTACCAAATTTGCTGTATCCCTGTAGCATCTTTACAATACAACCGATGTAGTCTCCGAGAGGCTCCGACAATCTGTTTTTTATTATGCTTGTCCTAAGATCAAACACATCATCGATCAATTTCTCATTGTGCCCATATGATTGTTCCTTAACTAGTCCATCGCCGTTTACATTAGTATCTTCGCAAATTATATGGGCGGTTTTATACCAGTCTGTATAGGAATTTGTGGGATGTAGCCGGTGAAAGTTAGTATCCCGCACAGCAAAAATTGTAATCAGCCCCAGAATCTCGTGGTTTTTCCCAAAATTTCGAATCCTGATCATTGATTTTTTCAAATCTGGCATAACTCCATCAAGGTGAATTTCGTCAATATTGTCCAGTATTAGTGTTAATCGAGATTTCGATAGTGCCTTGATCTCCCAGATGAAATCAACGAAATCGCTTTCATTCAGAATGTGCTCATACTCGACGACATTACCGCTAATTGTTTCGTAGTCTTCTGATAGTTCCTCTGCTAAATCCCTGTAGAATACATCGAAGAAGTTGTCGAAATCTTCATACTTAGAGCTACGATGCTTGAAATCATACACAAAACATGTGTTATTGCGTGTTGAGTCGTTTTGCAGAGCGGAATACACTTTATGGACCAACGTTGATTTCCCAGAACCCAAGGGGCCCACCAAGTATGCATATGTTCCTTCGAAGTTTAACAAAGTTGTTTCCGCTTGGGCCAAATCAAAAGAAGACACATATAGTTTGTCCCAAAAATCCCCTCGATTTAGCCCTAGATCCTCCCACTTCTCTTCATTGAATTCAGCCACCGAGAGAGTCAACACGCTCATTATCTTCGATTCAAGTTCCTTGTAGGATTCCACGTGTATCAACCCTCCTGTTTTTCCAACCTTGACCGCAATCTTTCAAATACGCCAATGTACACCTTGCGGACCTCATCATTGATCAGGACCTTTGGTCTTCCCGGATCAACCCTGGCCATATGACCAAAATATGCCTCACATGAAGTGGGGCACACTGATGTGAGTGTCTTCTTCAGGCTACCCCGGACTTGAGAGAAACTGTTAATTCTGTAGCTAATGCGTGCCCCAATCCAAATCGACTCGCACGTGTTGCCCATGTCTGCCCTCATCTCACACTGAGAGCAATTCACTGCTCGCTTGAGTCCTTCCCTTCGCAGCAGCCTGTTGACATTCAGCTTCACCCTGATGGGAGCTAGGATAATCGAAAGAAGCACCAGAAGAAGAAGCACCCCGATACTCATATCAAATAATTGCACATCTACCAGCCTTTAGTCTCAGACCTAAATCAAACACTCGAAGGTTTTGCACTAGCCCATTGTTTTGGACATTCCAGTTGACGTAGGAAGCGGACATTCTTTCTTCCAATGGATCTCATGCAATGCGCAAAATTGAACGGCTCCCAGGTACAATGCTGGACCTGCGAGCTTGAATGCAAAAAAGTTGGGAAATCGCTATTTTGGAGAATCGGCCACTCAAGATGTTGCACCCGAGGTGATACGAAGAGCATTGAAACCGCTTCCCAATCCAAGTACGGTTCATTTAGCCTGAAATCTCAACGAAATCAACGGACCGGCTTCCCGTCCCAAAATATCACCTCCCCCCACTCCGGAAACGAGGAGGACCATTTTGTGAACTGGATATCTATGCCTTCGACAGCAATCGTTTCTCGGCCACTTATTCTAGCAGTACCTTCCTCTATTCTGTCGTAAAATGAACTTTCATTGGCTGCCAAAAACTTACTGAACTGGAGTCCAACCTCTCTGTCCGGAGGCGTGAGAATATCGGAATATTGAACAGGTTTCCCGTCTACGATTGCTTCCCAATTAAGGAAAATAATCGTTTGGCCCGAGACCGTCCAAGCATTGACCGAGAGTAATTCGTATTGCTTGGATGATTTTTGCTCGTAAACGGAACGAAGCTGCAGGAGGCTCTCTGAGGACAATTCTTTGCCTCGATCCGGGTGGGCGATTCTATCTCCGGCGAAAGGAGCTTCGGCAACCGGAAAATCGAGAACAGGACCCCGGGAAGGAACAAGATCAAATCCATCACTACCGACATTAGTAAGCTGAAATAACCCGAAAGCAGCAATGATTGTGACCAGACTGCCGGTTAGTAGGCGCGTTCGTCGTTTCTGCTGTTGGATCTTTGATCGCAATATCATCCGCAATATTTCACGGTGCTGATCAGGAGGCCGGACATAAGGCGCACTTCGACGGATCAAATCGTCGAATTCTTCATCGGCACTCTTGGTATCATTTTCTGGTGTTTCCATAGCAAACCTCGATTCTTGGCGATCGACTTAGGATTCCAAACCAATTCGGCAATCAGCTCAATCCGCAGAACCTTCATTCTTCATACCGAATCGCGGGCCAGGGCCCTTGGGGTTGAGTCCCTTCAATTCCTTTTTTAGCCTCTCCCGGCCGCGCCTCAAATGAGATGACACAGTGCCCTCTGGGATTTTCAGGATATAGGCTATTTGCTTCACCGTTCTTCCCTCCCAGTAGTGAAGGAGGAATGTGTCCCGACAAGGCTGGGTTAACCTCATGACCGCCTGAAAGACGATACGCTGATCTTCCTCCAACAAAATCTGTATCAGAGCCGAGTTCGCGGAATCCGGATAGAAATCGTCATTAAGCTCGGTCTCTCGACGTTTCTTGCTCCTCCGATAGTGAGCCCTGAATTCGTTGGTCGCAATCTGGTACAGCCAGGACCCAAAACTCACTCCCCGCCAAGTAAACCGCCCAAGATTCTGTTGGGCCTTCAAGAATGTATCGGCGGTCAAGTCCTTGGCCAAATCCGGATCTAGGGTCATGCGATAAAGATACGCATAGATCCGACCATAGTACTTATCATAGAACAGGATTAATCTGTCTGGGTCTACAAGAGCCCACAACAGCCACCGTTTTTCGGTTTCCAGTACCATGTTTTGCTCGGAAATCCCTTCGATTCCATGGTGCGCGCCTTCTGGAACCATCAATAGTTAAACCCAATAAATGGGGATTTGAATGCACCTATTTTAAAGAAAACCAAAAAACTTACACGATCGGGGTCGTTTCAGGGTGATCGAAAGGAATAGTTTCTCAGATCATTTTGCTCCCTTCCAGAAAATCCAACGCACCGGGACTTCGGTCTTTCAGATCAAGGAAGAGCCTAATTGCCTCTTCCGTATTGGCTTTAACGGCCTCACAGTATTCCGGCGGTACTTCTGTGGCTGCCGGATCCTCGGACGACCATTTCGGAGCCAGAGCTGTAAAACAGATCCCGCACATACGAAGAGCCCAGCAATCCTCGCATCGATGCCTGACGGCTCCGAAGAGCCCTGAGAATAGATTCTCGACCTTTTCCAGGTCAATGCCTTGTTCTACATCTCCGATTACCAAGGACTCTCCAACGCGCTCACAGGGCTGAAATGAGCCATCAGTTCGTACGTGCAACCTCCGCTGACCAGGCTGACAGAATCCAGTGGGAGGATAGGGCCTGGGTAGGGGGCTGCGGGGACGGTGGTAGAGTCGCATCACATCGGTGTCGAAGAATTGGCGAAGGGTCGGACTTGGATCGACCGTCCCATCACCAGAGCGGTCTTTGAGATAGTAGTCCCGAGCGATATGCCAGTTAGTCCGCAATTGTTCTCCCGTTCCATCATCAGGGACCGCTGTTTCTGGATCGACTTCGGCCAGGTCAATGCCCTCCAGGTTCACCCGGTTCATGCGCACGTAGGGAGCTTTCGAAATCCCGAATTCCTCGAACAAGGGAAAGTGATCAAAATATTTCGCCACAGTCAGAAAATCGTATGGTGGCGTAATCGTAGCGACAAACGAAATCCTGGAAGCAGCTTCGGCGTCCAATTCAAGCACGGTTCTTAGTCCTTGAAGAACGGCTTCATGGGTTGGCCCCCCGTTGCGTGTGACCCGGAACCGATCGTGGGTCGCAGCAGGCCCATCTAGACTGACCTGGAGGTGGATCTTCTTATGAATGAGGAACTCAGCAACTTCCTCGGTGATGAGTGTCGCGTTGGTGTCGATAGTGAAGCGGATATCCGGCCAATCAGGATGTTCGTCTGCCTCAGCTACGAGAGCCTTAATCAAATCGAATTCCAACAGCGGTTCTCCGCCGTAAAAGGAGACATTCGGATGTGGGCTATCACCGCAACGGTCGCCAAAGAAGCGCAGGGCTTTCACGGCAGCGTCTTTGCTCAACGATCGGTCTCTGTGGGGCCGAACCCATGAGCACGACGAAGAATGAAGGCAGTAGCGGCATCGAAGGTTGCATTGGTCGGTCAGGGTAATCGTCAAATGGGAAAGCTCTAGCTGGTATCGATCCCACTTGAGACATGAGTCGCAATTGGAGGCAACTTCTGGTCGTTCGGCAAGAAAGAGCCCTTCCTTTGATCTCGCGGTGTGGAATTCGACAATTGCGCTATCAACTGCCTCATCGCCATGAAGTCCCCGAAGACTTGAAAGGCAAGACTCCTCATCTGGCGAACCAATAACAGGTAGGAGCGAGGCGAGGACTTCGTCTATGTGCAGGATTTCGCTGGAATGGACGTCGAAAAAATACTGCTTGCCCTTGTGATTGAGAACCCGGCCCAATGCAGATTGGCGGTCTTGCGTCATGGAGTTCTAGCCTTTCTATTGCTACACTAACTAGCCCAACATTCAGTCAGACCAGAGAGACCCCTCACCCACGCGAAGGAAACGGCTAGTAACTAAAGAAAAAAGTGGGGTTTTTGAATGCAGTTAATCTGTCTGTCATTTAGGAATTCATGGAATCAAGGCTGAGGAAACGGTTTTTCGGATCTGCTGATGAATTGTTTTCTCAGGGCAGGCCCAACAGTTTTCATTACCTTTGGTTCTGAGAACAGGCTTGCGGCATTTTGGCAAAAAGACTTCCAAAAACATTTACGACCGATTAGAATAGGGCTCGGGATTGTACACTTAAACAGGGAGCACTGAGAGATGCACAAGCCAATTGACAATGATTTGACGCCACCGACCAAGGCTACAACCGAAGAAGGTTGTTCCTGCCCCTGCAAAGCTCCGGCATCTGAAGTTCAGGGCGAAACTCCAGAGGTCGAATTGGGCACAGTTCTTCTCGCGGTCCATTACGACATTGGGAAGAATTCAACTGCCAAATAGTTACCTAACGATTGTAGTCCCCTAGGCTCTTGACACAATTGTCATAGCCCGCGTTATGGGCGTCCGTCAATAATTGGAGGGCGTGTCGTGGCTTGCGTTGATTCTCTCATCAATCCAGCATAATAATTTGGCTATTCGGATGGGACGTGGAAACGAACTTTCGCTGAAAGAGTTAACCCTCACCGAAACATCGATTTGAAGCCGCCCATGGTCTTCTTCTCGGCTGGAAGCGGGTTGTCCGAGAAAGGCTCGAAGTCGATAATCGCCCGCGTTACATTGTCATCGTTGTAGTCCCAAATCCAACTGGCAATCGAATCCGGATCGCTTGTGCC
>JAHOYU010000012.1 GCA_019038625.1 Candidatus Latescibacterota bacterium
CTATATAGGTGGCAGGAAGAACAGGGTCGATCCTATGCTCGGCCTGATGATGGGACATGAGTCGATCGTGGCTGAATTTAAAAAAGCCTTGAAGGACGATGATGTGGCAGCCATCGTATTCAGAGTGAATAGTGGTGGTGGAGAGAGCCTCGCCAGCGACCTGATGGGGCACCAGGTGGAGATTACCGTTAAGGAGAAGCCAGTCGTCGTCTCGATGGTCGATGTCGCTGCTTCGGGCGGTTACCATATAGCTTATCGCGCGACAAAGATACTTGCGGACAAGTTGACTATTACCGGGTCGATCGGATCGATAAGCGGAAAGATGAATATCGCGGGATTGCATGACAAGATCGGGATATCACATGATTTTGTAACGAAGGGGCCGAACGCCCTCTTCTATTCTCCATACAGGGATTTTACGGCTGAAGAATGGAAGCTGTTCACCGACGATCACTGGGAGGGGTTCAATAACTGGCTCAGGGACGTATCGGAACACAGGGGAATGACTTTCGAGGAGGCCGAGAAACTGGCTCACGGAAGAGTATATTTCGGCAGACAGGCGTTGGAGAACGGTCTGATCGATGAGGTCGGAGGTTTCTACCGGGCGATCGAGGTAGCAAAAGAACTGGCAGAGATACCCGCTGAAGATAATGTGACGATAGCCCATTATCCTGTTAAGAAGGGGTTTTTCGAGGAACTGGTCGGCGGGAATTTCTCGGCCGTTGCCCAGTATGTCGTCTACAGGTATATCAGGGACGATCTGTCGCAGACCTGGAACATGGTTGTGGGTTCCGGGAACGCGGTTATGGAGCCGATAAATATACGGTAGGATGCTCATCGGGAATTCGATTGCGGGGCGTCGCGCGAAAGCGTGGCGCCCTTTTTTCATATATCCGGGGCAGATTGTTTCACCCGCCTCATTTTATATAAAGAATCCTGGTAAATAGACGATAACCTTAAATGGCAGATGAGTTTATACCGAGCCAACACGGCCGGAAGGTCGGCAGATGGAGAAAGAATGCCAGAGCAGCCGAATAGAACGGTCACAGCCGAGGAATACGGATCCGTTGTAGAGGAGCGGGACAAAGCCCTGGGTGAGGTCGAACGTTCGAAGGCGATGATTGAAAAGATAAAAATCGATCGTGACAATGCGCTCAGGAAAGCAGCTTTTCTTGAAATCGAAACCCGGAAAGCCGATATCGCGAAAAGTTATTTTCTGGCGAATATGAGTCACGAGATCAGGACGCCGATGAACGGTGTCATGGGTATGACTACACTTCTGCTCGATACGGAGCTGGATCCGGATCAGAGGGAGTTTGCCGAGACGATAAGCCAGAGTGCCGAAGCTCTTCTGATGATAATCAATGATGTGCTCGATTTTTCCAGGATGGAATCGGGCAATTTCGAGCTTGAGAACGAATCATTTGATCTAAGGAGTGTGATTGACGATATCGGGGAGATGATGGGGTTGAGGGCTCACGAGAAGGGTCTTGAATACGTCAGCATCATCGATAATGAAGTCCCTTATCGGATCAGGGGCGACGCGGAACGGATGCGCCAGGTCATAATCAATCTGATCAATAACTCGATAAAGTTTACACATAAGGGAGAAGTTGTACTGAGAATCGAATCGACCGGATGTGCGGATGGCCGGATGTTAAAATTCGTGGTGACCGACACCGGCATCGGGATTCCTGCCGACAAACTCGACACCTTGTTCGAAGTGTTCACCCAGGTCGACGCGAGTACTACGAAACAGTTCGGGGGAACAGGGTTGGGCCTGTCGATCTCAAAGCAGCTTGTAAAAATGATGGGTGGGGAAATATCGGCGAGGAGTGTCGAAGGAGATGGATCGGAATTCACTTTTACCGCTTCGTTCGAATATGACGAGACGGCAGTAACCGAATCGGCCCGGAAACGAAAAACGATCCGGCCGATGAAAGTGCTGGTGGTGAATGAAAACTCTACAGTTCGCGGATGGATCAGGATGCTCCTCGAAAGCAGAGGATGTACACTTGAGGAAGCCGAAGACCTGGAAAAAGCGGACAGGATCGCAAGAGACGTTATCTCTGCCGGTGGATCTGTAGACATAGTCCTGATCGATGCTCATCTCTATCTCGATCTCGAAAAGGACCCCGCCAGGTTTATTATGGATATTTCCCAGCAGAACAATACGAATATCATATTGATATTTCCTCCGTCCAGGACGGAGGCTCTCAGGAATATCAGCGAGGAGGAGCATCCTTACTATCTTTCGAGGCCGATAAGTGAAAGAAGCCTGTTTGAATGTCTTGAAGCCATCGATGTGATTAAAGGCGAGGTCGAGGATTCAGTGACTGAAAGCGCTGAAAAATCTGAGATCCCGGCTACTGGAAGGTCGGAGCGGAGCATAGAGGATGTGAAAGACGTAAAGATACTGCTTGCTGACGACAACCTTGTCAACCAGATGGTCGCTGTGAAATTTCTCGAGAAAATCGGATATTCGGCCGATGTTGTCACAAATGGACAAGAGGCCCTCGATGCTTTGGCAGAAAAAGTCTATGACCTGGTCCTTATGGATTGCATGATGCCGGTCATGGACGGCTATATAGCAACGGAGATGATAAGAAGTGGAGAGACGCCGGTCCTCGACCCAGCAATCCCGGTGATCGCAATGACGGCCAATGCTATGGACGGTGACAGGGAAAAATGCATCGAATACGGGATGGATGACTATATCGCAAAACCGATCGATATTGAAAAACTCAGGGAAATCCTGGAAAAATGGAGTGTCGATTTAACCGAAGTTCAGCCCGAGGCCGTTTCAGGCCCTCAGGAGGAAGTCGGACAGCCTTTCAGCCGCGAGGAATTCCTGGAAAAGATAGATGGCAGTGAAGAGCTTTTCGAGAGTCTGATTCAGATCTACACAGAAGACACCAGGCGGCAGATAGATGCCATGCGCGAAGGGATGGTAGCGGGCGACGATCCGGCTGTACGCATAGAGGCGCATACACTCAAGGGCGCGTCGGGGACTATCGGTGAGGGCGTGATCCAGGGGCTCGCGTTTCAGATCGAGAAAGCCGCAAAGTCTTCCGATCTGTCGATCGTTCCACTTGTACTGGAGAAGATAGAAACAGAGTTCGAACGTTTTCTGTCCGGTCTGGGACTTACGGAAAAAGTCTGATCCTGTTTCCATCGGTATACGAACATACCAATTGTCACATTCGAAAAACCAGGCTGTTCACGAGCTGACCAAGCTGGGATTGACAGTGTACGTCGGGAAGAGTAATCTGACCTCATAGATCGATCTATCACAGCATTCAGGAGGTCAAATTGAACAGCTCTTCGACAATATTCAGAATCATTGTTTTTGCCAGTGTCCTCTTTGTGTCGGCCGGTTTCCAGCCGACAGGACTTGCTGCAGACGAGGACACGGGAATCGATACAGGACGGGGGAGAATGCCCATCACGGCGACCGACCTGTGGATGATGAAGCGGGTGGGTTCGCTGAGATTGTCCCCGGATGGAAGGCTTGCCGCCATAACGGTCATGGAGTACGATATAGACGAAAACAGCGGGCAAGGTGACATATGGCTGGTAAATACTGACGGATCGGGTTTTCGCCGTTTTACAACAGGGAACACGACGGAGAGTTCGCCAGCCTGGAGTCCTGACGGAACGCGCCTGGCCTTTATCTCGAGACGTGATGGAGAAAAATCTCAGCTTCAGGTCATATCGATGAAAGGCGGAGAGGCCATCGAATTTACCGATATGCCTCTCGGCGTTTCGGACCCTCGCTGGCTTCCCTGCGGCAGGAGGATCGTCTTTTCTTCGAAGACTCTGCCCGGACTCGGAGATGACCGGGACGCGTTGAGAGAGGAATTGAAGAAAAGAGATAAGAGCAAGGTGACAGCGAAGGTCACTGAGGATAGATATTACCGCTACTGGGACCATTGGCTGACAGACGGGTATGTCAGTCATCTATACGTGATAGATCTTGATACAGGGGAAATCACCGATCTGATGCCGGGGTGGGACAAGTATACGAGGAATTCCGGTGGGATCGAGTATGATATAGCGCCAGATGGCGGGGAGATCGCTTTTACAGCTTTCAGAGAAGGATCTCCCTACGATAAGCTTGAGACAGACATTTATCTTCTCGACGTTTCATCACCAGGAAAGGTCAGGAACCTGACGGCCGATAATCCTGCTGATGATTTTGCTCCATACTACACGCCTGACGGGAAATATATCCTGTACGGAAAGCAGCAGATACTCGGGTTCTATGGTGACAGGGTGCGGCTTGTCAGATACAACAGGCGGACTGACGGCAAGAAAGTACTTACGGAATCGTTCGATCGTTCACCTTCAGGTTGGGTGGCCGATCCGAAAAGTAAAAACATATATTTCAGCGCCGAAGACAGGGCGATGGTATCGATCTTTACAATTGGAATGGGCGGAGGAGAAGTAAGAGAGGTCTATCGTGGTGGCGCGAACAGGTCGGTCGATGTAGTTCCTGGCGGTGGCCTCATATTCCTTCACCAGAGCAGTATCGAGCCGAATACCGTTTGTGTCGTGGACAGAAATGGTGGTTCGTTTGAAAGGATCACTTCCTTCAACAATGATATCCTGGCACGTATTGAGATGGGTGTTGTAGAGGACGTCACCTTCACCGGGGCCGAGGGTGAAGATGTACAGATGTTCATCCTCTATCCACCGGGATTCGATCCGGAGATGAAGTACCCTCTCCTTGTTCTTGTGCATGGGGGCCCTCATGGCACCTTCGGTGACATATTCCACCCCAGGTGGAACACGCAGGTCTTCGCGGCGCCGGGCTATGTGACGGCGATGGTGAACTTTCACGGTTCGTCGAGTTTCGGGCAGGATTTTACCGATGCTATAACCGGAGAGAACGGCCGGAAGCCGTATATCGATGTGATGAAAGCGGTCGACTACCTGGTCGCGAAGGGTTTTGTGGCAGAGGACCGCATGGCAGTAGCGGGCGGAAGTTATGGGGGATACCTTGCAAGCTGGATCGGTACGCAGACGGACAGGTTCGCCTGTCTGATCAATCATGCCGGTGTCTTCGATCTCTGTGCCCAGTTCGGTTCGGATATCACATCCGGACGGTCCCGGGGCTATGGTGGCACTCCCTGGGATGATCTCGAGGATGTGATCAGGTGGAGTCCGGCTCACAATATGAAAGACTATGTAACGCCCACTCTCGTGATCCATGGTGAGAAGGACTACAGGGTTCCGGTCGGTAACGGTCTTGAAGCTTACGGTATGCTCAAGGCAAAGGGTGTCCCCGCGCGGTTTATATATTTTCCGGACGAGAATCACTGGGTACTTACTCCGCAGAACTCGATATTCTGGTACAAAGAGTTTCACTCGTGGCTCGACAGGTG
Source organism: Candidatus Latescibacterota bacterium (assembly GCA_019038625.1). Lineage (NCBI taxonomy): Bacteria > Pseudomonadati > Candidatus Latescibacterota > Candidatus Latescibacterota bacterium. The sequence continues at coordinate 5,388 of JAHOYU010000012.1, forward strand.
GATCGGGACAGAGCCCGAGTGAGGACTGTCGCACGGGGCTGGTTATGGAAATGGGCTTATAAAGTCCTCTAGAGGGAAAAGAGAATGGAGACTGAAATGACGGAATATCTCAGGCATGTGATTGCCATTCTGGCTCTGCCGTTGATTATTCCCATGCTTATGGCGGTATTGCTGCCGGAAGAAGCCGAAGCATATGACCGGCCTGTCGGTGATATGAAGGTTTCGCGATCCGAGGTCGTCGGCAGACATGGCATGGTTTGCGCCGCGCAGCCCCTTGCCGCACAGATAGGGCTGGATATCCTGAAAAAGGGTGGAAACGCAATAGATGCCGCTATAGCTGTTAACGCGGCTCTGGGACTGATGGAGCCGGTATCAAATGGAATCGGTGGTGATCTTTTCGCGATCGTCTGGGACGCAAAATCGAAAAAGCTCTATGGTTTGAATGCCAGCGGCAGGAGTCCATATCTTCTCGATATTGATAAGGTCAGAGAGGCTGGTGTAGAGGCGATCCCTTACACCGGGATGCTACCGCAGACGGTGCCGGGATGTGTGGATGGCTGGTTCGAACTCCATGGGAGATTCGGATCGATGCCGATGAAGGAGATCCTGGCTCCCGCGATCAAATACGCGGAAGAAGGATTCCCCGTGACGGAAGTGATAGCGCATTACTGGGAGCTCGGTTGCAGGCGGCTTCGGGATGAGCCTAATTTTTCCGCCACTTACATGCCTGAGGGCAGGGCGCCTCGTAAGGGAGAGATCTTTCGCAATCCCGATCTGGCAGAGACTTATCGCAGGCTCGCGGCAAAGGGCAGGGACGAATTCTACCGGGGGTCCATCGCAAGGGAGATCGACAGGTTCTGTGACGCGAACGACGGATATTTAAGATTGAAAGATCTGGAGGACCATTCTTCTACGTGGGTCGAACCGGTCGGTGTCGACTACAGGGGGTACGAGGTCTGGGAACTGCCTCCAAACGGGCAGGGAATAGCAGCCCTGCAGATGCTCAACATCCTTGAGAATTACGATATAGCATCGATGGGATTCGGAAGTACTGAGTATATTCATTATCTTGTGGAAGCGAAGAAACTTGCGTTTGAGGATAGAGCGAGGTTCTATGCCGATCCCGACTTCATCGATATTCCGGTCGAAGGCCTTGTCTCGAAGGAATACGCGAGGCAGCGGATGAAGTTGATCGATTCGGGAAGAGCGCTAAGAGAGGTATCGCACGGGGACCCCATGCTGGAGAGTGGAGAGACGACCTACCTGGTCGTGGCAGACAGCGAGAGGAACTTCGTGTCGCTTATCCAGAGCAATTATGCCGGTTTCGGATCGGGGCCGGTGCCGGATGGATTGGGTTTCTGCCTCCAGGACAGGGGCGCACTGTTCAATCTCGATCCGGAACATCCCAACTCTCTTCAGCCCCATAAAAGACCGTTTCATACTATAATCCCCGCCATGGTCACAAAAGACGGCAGGCCGGTCTTCGCGTTCGGTGTGATGGGTGGGTCGATGCAACCACAGGGACATGTGCAGGTCCTCTGCAATATCATCGATTTCGGGATGGGTATCCAGGAAGCGGGCGATGCCCCGAGAGTAAGGCATTACGGATCCTCCCAGCCGACAGGGAGCGTGATGACCGATGGTGGAAAGGTGGCCTTCGAATCGGGATTCGATCTTGAGATCCTGAGGACGCTTACCGACATGGGCCATCTCCTGGTGAAGGAGAACGGCGGGTTTGGAGGGTATCAGGGGATATGGTACGATCACGTTAATGACGTGTTGATCGGTGGCACGGAATCGAGGAAAGATGGTTGCTCTCTTGGCTGGTAGAAATCGAATCGATTTCTGGGCGACCGCATGACAGGGATACAGGCAGGATGGTGTGAGGACAGGTATGGATTTTGTCGATTCAAGATTTTTCGACCACTTCATGGATCCCCGTAATGTGGGGACGATAGAAGATCCCGATGGCATGGGTATGGGTGGCGACCCTGACTGTGGCGACTGGCTCCTGGTTACTATCAGAGTCTCGGATGGGAGCATCGAGGATATCAGGTTTCAGTGCCGTGGCTGCTCGTCGGCTATAGTAACATCGAGTTCGATGACAGAGCTGGCAAAAGGCAGGAGCCTGGAGGAAGCGATGAATATATCGGCAACAGACATCGAAGATTCCGTTGGAGGCCTGAGCGATGAAAAAAGGCATTGTTCACTGCTCGGCGAGCAGGCGCTGAGAGAGGCTATAAAGGATTTCAGGGCGAGGGAGAGGCCGCAGGCCCAGTAGTAGAAAATGAAAACATGGAATCAAAGGGTGTGTCGAAATAATGATCTGTTGCTGTGTTCCGGAGAGAGCGGTTGCCGCCCTCTCCGGGGCCTGGCTATTTTATTCTTTGGTGAAGCTCGTTATGCATATACTGGATATACAATTCGGTTTCAGGGTTTTTCGTTATTCTTCTGAGTGTGATCGACATATCCGTCACCTTGAACCGGTAGGTCTTGTATGCCATCTCGGTCGTGCCATCCGGTGAGGTTGGGTTCACTCCGTAGTCTTCCTCTATCCTGTGCTTCAGAAGATTCAGCTTTGTGACGTTTGTACTCTTCATATAGGCAATGACTTCCATCAACATGTCATCGACGAAGGTCAGTCTGAGGTGGGATATTTCCCTGGAACCGTCGGCAGCTCTTGAGAACTCGTACATTTTACCCCTGTAGCCGGTCCTGGGGTTTTCTGTTTTGTTCCACGAAGTCTTGTTTCGGACCCGTTCGAAAAGATCGCCGGATTTCTCGCCCAGATAAAAACCGTAGACCGGGTCTTCCAGGACTTCGACGGTACCACCGCCCCCGCCTGTGCAGGAGGGCAGGAAAGCAATCAATGCAGCAAGGGCGACGACATATCTATTTTTGACTATCAATGCGTGTCCTCTCAATTTTCGGCTACTTTGTTGCTCTTCTTGAGAGTGTAGAGTCCTCCCATACCGATCAAGAGCATAATCGCAGACTGTATCCAGGTCTTGGGAGGAATGCCGCCACTGGTTGCATTAACGAAAATGACCATGCCGCCTGAAATGAATACTAAAAGACCGTAGATGAAGAACATGACTTTTCTGGCCTTGTTGCGGGTCTCTTCTGTGTCTTCCCCGAACAGTTTGTTGTAAATGATCAGGGCGAACATCGTCACCACTCCGAGAGCGGCGAATACAAGCCAGAAATTCCGCAATGTAGTGGAGACGTCAGGTTTGCCTACAAGAGGAGCAAGGATCGAGTGATACATCTCACCACCGACATTCGAGCCGACGAGAGAACCTATTACTCCATATAGAAAAGCATATCCCATATAGGTAGCCTTTTTGTCCTGCGGGGCTACCAGGCCGATATAGCTGTAGTACTTCGGATGACAGGTCATCTCTCCGATCGAGAATATCGCGATTCCGAGGATGAAGATCCAGGCATGCTGTGAAAACGCGAGAAAGAGGAACCCGGCCGACCCGATCAGGATACCGCCTACCATCGACGGCAGAGGCTTGAAGTTTTTTACGATCATATTCACAAAGATCTGAAGGATCACTATCGTACCCGCGTTTATCACCGTGACGTGCTCGGGGCCGAGTTTGAAGTTCATCCCCATACCGGCAAAGAAATTGTTTATCGGCGCCGGGTCGATGAAGTCCCGGAGATACCAGAGTACCGATCCGAAGTTCTGAAAATAGAGGATCCAGAAACAGGAATAGACGAAGATGAGAAGCATGAAGCGGGCATCCGAGAGTACAGTGAGGGCCCCCGAGAGCACTTCAGCAAAGCTCTTCCGATTCTTCGGTTTCGGCGGATCCCTGTATATGAAGATGGTCGGCAGAAGCATCAGAGCGCAGTAAATCGAACTGATCGTGAACACCCAGCTCCAGGAAAGGGTATCCCTTATATATCCGGCCACGAGGGGTGCTACGAGAGCGCCGAGGTTGATCATCCAGTAATAGACTCCGAACCCGAATCCCGAATTCTTTTCGTTTGTCGTTCTCGCGATTGTACCGGAGATTATCGGTTTAAACAGGCCCGAGCCTGTGGCCATTACGAGCAGTGTGACGAATATCACGCCATAACTGGAAACCTGTCCCGACATGAAGTAACCCGCGGATAGCAGAGAGAAGGCTACGAGAAGCATCTTTCTGTACCCGTACCTGTCCGCAAGGGCGCCGCCAAGGATCGGTACGATGTAAGTCAATGCGTAGACGAAACTCTGCAGGAGTCCGACCATGTCTGCGGTAAAGCCCAGCCCGCCGTTGCGGACATGTTCGGAGAGATAGATGGCCAGAAGGGCGTTCAATCCGTAATATGCTCCCCTTTCGAAGAGCACCATCACGTTCGCTACCCAGAAGGAGCGGGGGAAAGAGCCTGCTCCGGTCTTTAATTCAGGTTGGTTCTCCACTTGTGGTCTGTCCTTTCCGGGTCGATCCCTTTTGTAGAGTCTGCGTACTGTGATCGGCAGCAATACATGCCGCTAATTACTGAACTCGGGGGGGGTTCCCCACAAGATTTTACCTGGGGTTGAATCTAGCAGAAACGAAAGGTTGAATAAATATAAATTACCTGGACGCGAGCCGAATCAGTTCCGAAATCGCAGTTCGAAATTACCGATACCGATCAGATCACCTTTCTTAAGTTTGGTCTTGTGGACTTCGTTTCCGTTTATGGACGTCCCATGCCTGCTGTTAAGGTCCTCCAGGACGTAGTAGTTATCGCTCTTTGTAATCGTAGCGTGTTGATCGGAAACGAACGAGTGGTCGAGACAGACATCACACGATATATCGCTTCCTAGAACGGTAGTGTCTTTCTTCAGAGGGATCTCAAGACCGGAGAAACATCCATTGGTGATCGTGATGCCGGCGCGGCCGTTCTTATGTTTTGAACAGTTATTCCTGCCTGTTTTCGTAGAGTATTTTCTTGGTTTTGTTCCGGTCGAACCGGAACGTATGTTGTTTATTTTCATTATCGGACCTTTCTCAAAGTGAAGGATCGGACCGGATAGTTGATCCACGCGGAGTTTCGCAATTTCCGTACCATTGAGTGTCGGGGCTGGTTCGTTCCACCTTGGGGGTGTACGTGGAAGCGGCCGTTCAGGAAGGATATCGTGCAAGCTCAGGGAATTAAGGGGAACAATAAGGATCATCGGGATATGATTCGGCACAGGTCATGAAGATCAAAAGAAGTTCGGGAAACAGATAAGGATCGGTGGGAGATTAGTCCTCCGCGGTCGGTAGAGATGATCATGGAATACCTCGATGGCGTCGTAAAAAGCACGATTGAGTGGAGTGGGACTCCGTGAGGACAGGGGTGGCAACGGACCCGGGGATTATTTTTTCTTTGCAGGAGGCCTGAATTCCGCCGGGTCGATATTGTGCTTGTTCATCAGATCATGAAGGGTGGGTCGGCTGATATCGAGTTCCTGTGAGGCCGCCGAAACATTACCTGCGCATCTGAGAAGCGTGTTCAGAATCAGCCTTTCCTCGGTGTCATCCCTCGCCTCTTTCAAGGATACAAGTTTATCGGTACAGATCAGGTCAGGGCTCCCCGGAATTCTGATTTCCTCATCCCTGACATCTCCGGTTACCGGGAGATCGAGATCGGCCGGTTGAATGATCTTGCCGGTAGACATTATGACCGCCCGTTTGACCCTGTTCTCAAGTTCACGAACATTTCCCGGCCATGGGTACTTATACAGATTCATCTGTGCGGCCTGGCTGAACCCCCTGACGTTTTTCGAAAATTCGTTGCGATACTGGTACAGAAACCTCATGGCGAGAAGCAGAATATCGTCATCTCTCTCTTTCAACGGGGGAAGAGAGACCGCGATAGTGTTTATCCTGTAGAAAAGGTCTTCCCTGAAGGTCCTTTCCTCGATCATATCGGCCAGATCCCTGTTCGTGGCTGCAACTACACGCACGTCTACCTGAATGGGCTGCTGGCCGCCGACCCGCTCTATGACCTGATCCTGGAGAAATCTCAGTATCTTGACCTGGAGTGCAAGAGGAAGCTCTCCGATCTCGTCCAGAAAAAGGGTGCCGCCGTTCGCTATTTCGAACTTGCCAGGCCTGGACGAATCGGCGCCGGTAAAACTGCCCTTTTCGTGTCCGAACAGTTCGCTTTCGAGCAGGTTTTCCGGTATGGCACCGCAGTTGATAGGGATGAATGGCTTGCCTTTTCTACTGGATCGGTGGTGAATGGCTCTGGCGATCAATTCTTTTCCTGTGCCGCTTTCCCCGGTGATCAGGACCGATACGTCGGTCGTGGCGACTTTTCTGACAGTTTCAAACACCTCCAGCATCGATGGAGACATCGCGATGATTCCTTCGAAATCACCACCCGGCTTGAGGCTTTTTGTCAGCCCGGCCAGCTCGGTTTCGAGGGAATGTATATATGCAGCCCTGTTAAGTATTATCCGGAGTTCCTCGATCTCCACCGGTTTCGAGTAGAAGTCCACAGCTCCGGCTTCGAGAGCCTTCAGTGCGTTTTCACGGTCGTCATGCCCGGTGATGACGATCACCTTCAGCCCGGGTGATATATCGAGCGAATCGTTGAGTACCTGGAACCCCTCCAGGATGCCGGAGCCTGGTGTGAGGGAAAGATCCAGGATCATCAAGGCCGGCGCTTCGGTCCTTACCGTTTCTACCGCTTCTTTGGCGGACACTGCGGTAAGGATCTCATATTCCTTCTTGTATGCCCACTTGAGCTGTTTGAGGATGGCTTCTTCATCATCTACTATAAGGAGTTTCGTCACCAGGATTTCCTTTCATCGGTTTCCCGGAACAAACCGGTCAGGCTCATTTGACGGGGGGAGTATAACCGAAACCCTGGCTCCGTTTCCAGGGATATTGCCAGCGCTGATCTTTCCTCCGTGAGCCTCCACCAGTCCACGGCACAGCACGAGGCCGATTCCCAGGCCGTTCTGTTTCGTGCTGCTGAAGGGCTTGAAAAGACTGGTTTCAAGGTAGCCTGGATCGAACCCGGGCCCGGTGTCGGTCACGTCGATAAAGAGAACACCTTCGTCGTCCACCCTGGTGTCGAGATCGATCTCACCTCCGGGTGGAGTCGATTCTATGGAATTCAAAACGAGATTCTCTACGATACGCTCAAGTGCGGAAGGATCGATTTCCGCGATCTGGGCCTTGGGACAGTCGAACCGTATTTCTATGTCTCTTGCGAGTGCCACATTCGAAATCGCCGATAGTTTCCCGCGGATCACGGATGAAATGTCCGTTTTCTTCCGGACGATCGTGCCGGGTGATTTATGGGCGTTCAGGGAGTCGATCAGAGCACGCATCTTATCCACAGACCGGTTGATCGTGTCTATGGTGTCTTTCTGAAATTCCTTGTCGTCTATATTGTCTTTTGCGTTTTCGGCGGTCAGAGAGAGCATCCCCACCGTGTTTTTCAGGTCGTGGATCACGAACGACGCGAAACGGTTGAATGATTCGATCTGGCTTGATTCGAGTATCTTCTCCTCCATGAGGAGATTTTCCAGTGTTATAGTGGCCTGGTCCGAGACACTGGTCAGAAAGTCGCGGTCTTCCTCAGTGTATGATCTTCCCATATCCTTGCGTCCCAGGGCTATTACGCCACGGCATTCTTCGCCATGGCGGAGGAAGGCGACCGCCTCGACCCAGGTCGCAAGGCCGCTTCGCCTGTTGTTTTCCTCAAGCTGCAGGAGTCTTTTCAGTTCATGGTTTCGGCGTCCGAGGATGACCATCTCCCCGTCCGGTCGGTTCTCGAAAAGGGAGCGGGCCTCTTCCTCGCTCCAGTTGTCCGAAGTAAGACCGTAAGTAGAAGGTCGTTCGTTCTCGATGTCAAACCAGATAATGCCTTTTCTGACCATTACCGTTTCGCAGAGGGAACTGATCGTGTTCGAGGCAAGATCATTCACCGAACTGCTCGAGGCCATCAGCGTGGCGTAATGCCGCCACTCCTTCCTGTAGTTGTATCTTCCGACCAGGAAGTTGTCGTTCATGAATCGTCGCAATCTCCTGCGCGCGTTGCCTGACATCAACGTAGCAGCCAAAAGGAAGATCGCAAAGACCCCTGCCACGTAGAATCCAGACCGGTCGAATGAAAGTCCAGCCAGCGCTGAAATGTAATAGACGAGGGCTATGGACAGGATGTACAGTCCGGCGACTATCACGGATAGAACAGAAGAGTTCTCCGAACGCATCCTCGTTCTGATATCAAACAGCGGATACCTCAGGTCGGCATAGAGAAAAGATGCTGCGACCAGCATCATGCCGCAGGTCTCCAGGACCATCGACTGCAGGTCGACTATCGAAAGGGACAGGGCCTTCCCGATTACGAACAGATTGATGAGGGATGCGGTGAATATGCCGAGTGTCGGGTATTTCAGCGTCACCTTGGCTGGTACGTTGGCAGTCCTGTAAGTGTTTTCGATGCCATAAAGAAAAAAGACGTTGGCTATGATGAAGATCATCCCAAGTGTCTTGCCCGCTCCTGTGATGGTGACGCTCCAGAACAACATCTCCTCTGTAAACGAGATCTCTTTAATGATCATCCTTGCCGGGAGAAACAGCGCGAGCAATCCGAGAAGCAGGCCAAGGGTTATGATCCCCGGCATTCGTTTTCTGGTCGACTCCCGATCGATGCTTCTGGCGAAAAAGAAGAAAAAAGGAATGCCGAAGGTCGGGAATATCATCATCAGGCCGATCATTATCCGGAATTCCGAAAGAGCGATATCGGGCGAAGATGAACGGATCAACAGGCCCTGGGCGAGCATTATCGAGGACATCATCAGCGCAGACAGGATGTAGAAGACTTTCTGAGTGCTGAATCTGCCACGGACCGACGCAGTGAGCACGGACAGCAGGAGCATACCCGAAGCAGCAAGGGAGAAGGTCGAGGGGAGTCTGATCATCTTGAGCTCCTTATCCTCTCTATCTGTTTTTCTGCTTCGGTATCTATTCCCGTGTCCGGATATCTTTCGATGCATTCGGCGAGGATCGCTGTGGCCCTCTCCGTGTCGCCAAGTTCATTCTCGAAAATCGATGCGGCCAGCAGGTAGTTGCCCCTGAACTTGTGATAATCGGGATATTTTTCAGGCAGGCCGAGGAGGTGTTCAGCAGCTTCATTCCACTTGCCGTCTTCTGAATAGGCGCGGACGATATATTCTTCCGCCAGTATTCTTACTCCTTCGTTGTACTGTTCAGAGATGAGTTTTTTGAATTGATCCATGGCTCTGTCAAAGGCGCTTTTGGTGGCTTCTCTTTCACCCAGCTCGCGAAAATGGGTCACGATGCGGAGAGGAGCTTCCATGCCCTGTATCGTTGATGGATAGTTAGTGTATGTCAACTTGTAATGAAGCGCCGCGCTGATCCAGTCGTTTTCCGATTCGGCGATCCTGGCAAGCTGCCATGCAGCTTCAGCCGCCTGGGCTGTGGCCCCGCTGTGTTCTTCGACGATTTCGTTGTAAATGTTTTCAGCCTTCCGCAATTCTCCCTGTTTGAAATAGATGCCGGCGATATCGATCATGGCAGGAAGAGCCTGATGTGAGTCGGGATATTCATCGATGATTTCTTTAAGTAAGGGTATGGCACGCTCGGGCCTGCCCAGGCCTTCTGTCTCGGTCCTGGATTCGAGAAACAACAGGGATGGTATGTCGGAAGGGTTATTGTAAAGTCGTTTCATTCCTGCAATCGTCGTTCGGGCCTCATTCCATCTTTTTCCCTGGAGGAGGGCAGTCAGCAGGTTGTATCGCGTCTCTCTGACCAGAAGGCTGTCTGTGGATGAGGCGATCAGATTGTTAAATATCTTTTCAGCTTTTCCGAGCCACCGGCCCGACTCTATCTCGGCACCAAGCATCGAGTGGATCCCAGCTATTCGTACAGGTGTGACCAGGTAGCGATTATTCATGTGGAACGTAGCCTCAGCCTTGTCGGGGGTCAGGTATTCAGAGACGAACATCTCGAAGAATTTCAGGGAAGAGGCATGGTCGTTCATCTCCAGCGATATGTATCCGGCGGACCAGATCGCATTGGCCCTCGCCTCTGTTATCGTTTCCTTCATGTCGGCGACAACAGCGAAGTCGTCTCGGGCTTCCTCGATCATCCCGGCTCTGAATTCGAGTTCGGCGAGTTCCATCCGGGCCGAAACGACAATCAGTTCCATACCCTCTATTTCACCACGCTGAGGGTCGTATTTCTCCACTATCCCGTTGTATGCGGCCAGTGTCCTGTCGAGGAATTCCCTGTTCATCGATGCTACAACAAGTTCACGATTCAATTTTCTCGCGTTGAACAGATCTTTCTCCGCATTGTAAAGGTCGCTGTCTCCGCCGCAGGAAACACACATGATAGAAAGCATCGCCAGAATAATCGTTGTCGAGATTCCCTGTATCAGGATTTTCATCGTTTTCCCTCCATGGAAGAGGATTCGTGGACTTCTGTCGTCCTGTGGATATAGAAGATCACCGCTCCGGCCGTTATCAGGTAGGTGGCTATAGATTCCATTACAAGGGACGCGATCCTGCTGTGGATCATGAAATCGGGAGCAAGCTGGAGAGCGATCATTTCAGATTTGAGGCTGAGAAATGTCGTTGGCATAGTCACTATAAAAGGAATCAGAACAATAAGCAGTGAAGGGATCGGAAACCTCAGGGCAAACCTGACCGAACCGGGAATGACTTTCCAGAACGGCTGATCCTTGTAAATGATCAATGTGATCGCGTATAGGAACAACACCTGTATAAGAAGAGCCACGACTACGCCCGATCCGCTGATCGCTATCCTCGTCAGGCCATCGAATCCGCTGGACAGGGACCTTGCGATATTGATCGCGGCGAAGACTGCAACAGAACTGATCACGGAGATTCCGACGAGCCTGAAATAGCGACTGCCGGCGAGTCTGAAACTCGCGCCGATCGATGCGCCCTTTTTTCTGAAAGCCGACGCGATCAGCGATACTGTCGCTGCCTGGAATATTATATGGACGAAAGAGTCGAGGAAGATCTCGACCCTTCCCAATATTGGTTGCATGAGGATCAGATGACCCGGGAAATGGCCGAGAGCTTCGCTGCTTATCCCTTGCGCGAATGCGGCCCAGAATGTGGTCCAGGGCTCGGCAAGGCTGTTGACATAAGCTGCCACGAGCAATATCTGCAGCAATAGATACAGCAAGACAGGCAGGATCACCTTGAAATTCTGAAGAAGGGTCACCGAGGTGAAGAAGGCTCTGGATGCTGTCCTTAATCCGACAGAAAAATTGAATCTTTCTCTCGAGTCGGGGTCGTTCTGTATCATGGAACCTGCCATTTAACCATCTTTCCTTTCCGAGCCGGACTTTTCGCCGATCGCAGACATGATCGCCGGAGAAAGCTCCTCCATGAATGGAAGAAGACGTTTCCTGGCGGTTGCTTCCGATCCCTCAGTGATGGGAGTGGAAAACCTGATAAATGCCGCCGCCTGGGAACGCGACAGCAATGCACTTTTCATCTGGTGAAATTTCAGTGCGAACTCATCCGGGATGAATTCGCCGTTCATGCTGAACCAGTATATCACAAGTCGGCGTGATCCGCCGTCTGTGATCACCAACTCTTTCGCACGGTTCTTTTTGCTGCCGACAGCGATGATGACTCCACTTTCGGAAATTATATTCCATCCCGATCCTGGATAGCAATGTTTCGGCGAATGTATCTGCGAGTTTTCCTGCTGCCTGGCAAAATATCCGAGGAAAAGTTCGATGGTCCCTTCTTCTCCCGTATAGGAGCGTGCCAGCGTGGTGTCAGCGCCAAGGAGGCGAAGGGATTCCGGTTCGATATACTCTTCGACAGCGCTATAGCCGATTGTCTGCAGGGGGATGGCTGAGAGGTCGGGAAGTGCGGTGGTCGGTGCTTCCCTGTATCTGAGCACATATGTATAGATAGTGAGCGCGGCCAGTATTGCTGATAGAACGACAAGGCGAGATCTGTTTACTTTATCCATTTCAACACTCCGGCACATAGCATAAGCAGGAGGAGTCCTGCCAGGAAGACGATCAGTCCCGATATCTCATGGAGCGGACCATCGGCAAATCCGGCCCCGACGGTGTATGCGCCGAGAGCCGTTACGACGAGCCTGATCATATTAGCTGCGATTGCTACAGGGACCGAACAGGCGACTAGAATTATTTTTTTTGTTTTCCCAAGGGACGAGAAGTACGCGAATACCATCGAAAGGGTGATCATCGTCATCAATGACCTGAGTCCGCTGCAAGCGGCGACTACTTCCAGTGTATAACCGGGAAGCATCAGGATGTTACCCTTCCGTATGACGCTTACTCCGATCGTGCGCAGGATGACTGAGCTTAGTCTCGCGCTGAGTATCTGCATCGGGAAGGTCATCTTGAAGTATATGATATAGGGGAGGGGAACCATCATCAGCAGGAACAGGATCGGAAAAGCGATCTTTCCCGCAAATCCCCGTCCGCGTAGATACAGGGTGGTCCCGAAAATCATCAAGGGAATCGATATCCTGGTCGTGAAGAGCTCGGAGGCAGCCGTGCCCGTTATCAGGAGGCCCGCGGCAATAACGATCAGAAACAGGCCGTAGAGGTTGCCGGTATTTTTATATGACCCTGAAAGGGAATCGCGGTCACGCCAGATGATGAGGCCTGATATCAGGGGTATGAGTAGTCCGTGCCTGTAATTGGGATCCGACATCCATTGGCTGGCGAGGCCTCTGATGACAGGCAGGTACAATGCTATGGCCAGTATCACACAGGTGAGAAACAATACTTTCTTTATCACCCGGGATCCGTCTGTTGGCGTTTCGGCTGAAAGGCCCAAGATGCCCCTCCATTCCGGCAAGTTGTTATTCAGCGATACTATAAGGTTTTCACTAGTTTCGGCAAGGAGAATGAGCAGCAAAAGGGATGCCACAAAAAAAAGGCGGAAGTCGCAGGGACCTCCGCCTTGAAATCGTCTTTATCCGGGATCAACCGACCTTTTTCTTTCTCAGAAGAGGAGCTATTCCGATGAGCCCGAGCCCTAGCAGGCTCAGGGTGCCAGGTTCGGGAGTCGCGAAGTAACTCGAGTCATGGCAGTAGGAGTTGGTGTAGGTCCTGCCCTTTGAGTCGACGCCGATCGCATCGAAGTGAGCCCAGTCGAAACCGCTCACTACCACGTCCATCAATATCTCGTCACCCCATCCGGCTGCACCGATGATGCCGTGGTCGTAATGCCATGCACTGGCCTGATCGTTATCGATCCTGCCGATATTGTGAAAGTTGAACTTTCCGTACAGGGCAGGGGGTAAAGTGCTGAGGTATATGTCAGGAAATGCGCCGACAGGGACAGAGGCTCCATATGTGTAGAAAGAGTTTATCTCTACGCCATTGATCCAGACTGTGCCCGATTCGTTCCAGGGAACGCTGATTGCCAGGTAACAGTCCATATAATCGTAGGTAGGTACGCTGCTTGTGACAAAAGGAACGTATCCTCCGCCGATATCATACTCGGTCGTAGCCGAAACTCCCCAGTAGCCTACGACCTTAAGGTCGAATTCCTGCGAATGGGTGATCCACGATCTGCTGTCGATCGAACTGTACCTCTCGGCATACTCCGAGTCGACGATGTAGGTCTGCAGCCGTGGTACCGCATATGCAGAGCCGAAGGTCGCCAGGATCACGATAGCCGTAAGTGAAAGCAGTGTAATCTTTTTCATCTCATCTCCTTATATAGTGTCGAAATCCATTATAATATTCGTTGTATTGACACGTTCATACCTATGATGTGGCAATTGGTATGCCAGCCTGTGTGTTTTGCAATTCGTTGTAAAACAAGCAGATGGATGATGTATGACATGGGGGATTTTTCGCAGCTTTAATAGTGTAAGATATTCCGACAGCTTGACAAGAAAAAGGCAGAGCCGCACAGTGGCCCTGCCTTACTTCTATTCGTCTCCTGACGGCCAGGGAGGCGGCCCGTCAGCGACTCCTTCTCACGCGGGACGCTCCGAGACGTCCCGATGAGGATATAGATGACCTTCTCCGGCTGCTTCCTCCGCGCCTGGTGCCCATCCGGGGACTTTTTCTATATGTCCCTCTGCTGCCGGTACTGATACTTCTTTTGAAATTCGAGGAATTGAAAGGAGCGCGTCTTATGCCCGCCAGCCTGGCGCTTGCGGGGCTTTTCGGCATGTTCTGGCCTCTGGATGCTCCACTCCTCTCCCTCGTGCTCAGGGAAAAGTAGTTGGATCTGATTCCCTTGCGGATAAATCCGCCCGAATTGATCCGGCTGTTCCAGGTCATGGAACTGCTGCCAGGAATAAGGACCGACGACATGCCCGAAACAGTCCTCGAGCCGTAACGTCGCCTGGCTCTTGACCTTTTGCCGTAAACCGGGGTCATCATTGTGGACCGTCCACCAGAACTCCTGTTCACTGCGGTTTCCCAGTTCCTGTCCAGAGTATTCGATTGTTCGACTGCCCAGTCAAACATCTCACTGTTCGCCGTGTCGGCACGACCAGCCGCAAAAGCGGGGGCGGAAGCCGAAAAGACGAGCAGGAAAATTGAAATAGCGATGAAATAGCGCATGACCGTTTCCTTTTCAGTATCTATATATAATTTGATTATCTGCAAATTTAGCGGATTTAGACACTAGGGTCATGTTACGCAGAGAGTAGAAGAGGAGAGATTCTTCTGTTCACATAAAAAGCATAGCATATTGTCGAATCCCGTGTCAACCCCCTCCCCCCCTGATGACATCGTCTTCTCTTTGGGGGAGGGGCTTGATACGGTGTGCTGACTAGAGACTGAACCACTTGTTAATCTTGACGAGGAAGGTGTTGTCACCTGCTATGGAGAATAGCCTGCTCATATCCCTCTCAAATCCGAAGTCGCCGTATTCTTCCTCAAAATCGGTCGCCCCTCTCGACCATACGAGATATATGGTGGACCCGGGGTCGAATTCCCATCGGAAGACGAGGTTGGACCGGAACTGTTTGAAGTTGAAGTCTGGGTTGTCGCTGTAATCGTATGGCGCGAATCTGTCGTCATAGGAGTTGGCGCGTGGCTGGACGACTTCCCTGATACCGCTGAATTTTCCGGCCGAGACGAAGGGCATCCCATAGAACTGAAAAGACATCTCAGGCGAAATGGTGAAATCCAGTCTCGCAGTGATGGCGATTGTCCTTTGGTCAAGATGTCCCATAATATACTTGTCTCCGTCAGGACTTTCGATACAGTCAATATACTGCATATCGTTATTGTTGATAGTATAGGAGGGGCTCAGGTTGATGTTGAAGCGTGTCGCGGGACGAATGCGCAGCGAAGGTCTTATCTCGTATGTCCACCAGCCCTCATCGCTCCTGCTGCCCCAGCCGTTGTACCTGAAACTGAACATATTTCGGTCATCTGTATGTATACCGTGCCAGCTGTTCCATCTTCCTGGGTAGAGGATGGAGGGGCCTCCCCTTAGTAGCGTGTTGGTCGGTCTGGCGTTGTTGCGGGCCATTCCGCCCCACAGGCCCCAGTAATTCGCGAGTAGCATATAGCCGTTCATATTTCCGCCCCAGCCCAGGTAGTCTCCCCCATAGTTGGCGCTGTGCCAGTGATTGAAGTTCAAGTTCCAGTTTCTTACGATCTTTCCCGGATCATAGTCCCTGTAGCCGACCCAGATGACACCGAAAGTGTTGTCGGCATTCCTGGCAAATCCGAGGTCGTTTACTTCGAATCCGGGTGACTTTGTATTGAAGCCAAGGCCGAAGCGCCAGGGTTCTCCTGAAAACTTGCCTCCCCACAGGGTGGCCGAAATACCTTCCATGTGTGTCAGGGTCGAATCGACTCCGAGATGGCTGGCGTCTGGACGCTGGTAATAACGAACAGGTGATCTCTGAGCGGCGATCATCGCTTCTTCGCTTCCGCTGATGTGGCTTCCCATGACCCGGGCGATGATAGTGTACTTGTCGTCGTTCCATCTGTGGTTGAGGTCCAGGCCGGAAGTGATTGCTCTCGTACTGAGTGAACTTAAATCCTCGTTGGGAAGGTCGCGGTAGACACTGGTCGCCATACCTCCGATTGTACTCCTGCCTTCATTGAATTCACGGGTAGCTCTCAGTATCGTGTAGCTGGTCATCGGTTCGACCGCTACTCCGATCCGTTCTCTGCCCGGGACCTCGACCATGGCTTCTTCCTTGTCGGTGATCGCCTCGAGTAGCCCTATCGACCACCCGCCCGATGTCCTTCCTGTGACCTTGGCGGCTCCAAGGATTTTTGTGAATTGTGGGGTTTCCGTATAAAAATCATCGATTCCTGAAAGTCTTTCGGAGTCATCTGCGTAGAACTGTGGACTGCGTCCTATCCGTCTTGAGTAGAAGAGTTGTTCTCTTTCGTTATCTCCAATGCCGAGAGAGAAATTGAAGATATTCCCACCCTCAACAAAAAATGGGCGTCTTTCGTCTAAATATGTCTCGAAAGCCGTGAGATTGAATTCTGAGGGATCCTGTTCGACCTGCCCGAAATCGGGGTTGATGGTCATGTTGAGAGTGATATCACTCGAAATCCCATACTTGATATCGGCGCCGAGCCTGAAATCGGGGTTGTTTCCATCTGGAAATCCCCATTTATTCTCAAGGAAAGGATTCCCGTCAGGGTCTCCATTGTGGTCGGCATTCATGACAATGTAAGGTAGTATCTCCAGATTTCTGAGTGCAGGAAGATCTGCCAGCCCCTCAAGGATGCCGAAGCAGGAGACGACCTGGCTGACATCCTGGGGACGGGGAGACCACAGGGCGGCTTCGTTGTTTCTATTGATGTAACGTTCCACCTGGAAACCCCAGTTTTTCCTTGTGCCGTTACTGGAATATCTGAGTTGGCTGAAGGGTATGGCAAATTCTGCGCACCAACCGGTTTCATCCACTCTGGTCTTCACTTCCCATATGGCGTCCCAGTTTTCGTCATTGTTGTTTCCGTCAAACCAGAATGCGTCTCTCTTTACGCCAGCTGGATTTACACTGAACTCGAATGCTGTACGGTTGTCGTCGTAACTGTCGAAATGGACCTTGATCCAGTCGGATGGAGAATCCTCGTCTCTTCTTGTCAGGAGTCCACAGATTTCCAAAGGACAGGAATCGAAAGCCCTGACTCCCACATAGATGCACTGGTCGTCATAAACCACACGGACCATCGTCTTTTCTGTCGATGGGTCCCCATCATTGGGCTGACGTTGTATGAAACCGGAACTGGCTTGAGCCGATTGCCAGTCTTCCTCATCAAGGATGCCGTCAAGTTTTATGACGTTGGAAGAGATTTTCACAGCATAGACTGTTTTGAGCAATTCCAGAGGTTCTTCTACGGAATCGGCCACTGTAATGGTCGGCAGGTACAGTATCGAAGCGGAGAAGATCAATATCAGCAGGAATCCTGCCCCTGGGGGAACAAGGGATTTTCCTGCTGGGAAAGGATTGTTGATTTTCATTATTCCTCCCGACCGAATCTATTTGGATCCTGCTGATACCAGGGGCTGACTGGCCTTGGCAAGGCGAGGATCACTCCATTACCGTTTCAGAAGGTATCGGTTGAAATCGGGAAATCCGACCCGGTCTACCTATTGAAACGAAAGAGTGAGAGAAAGGTTTCAATAAAAAGGGCGATTCCGTGTTAATTATTTAACAGTAGGTGTAATTCGTTCGGACGCAACGGGTTGAGCTGGGCGTAATTGTTCAGCACTTGTCGATATATTTTTCGATCTCCCAGTCTGTGACGGCCACGCGGAAATCGAAGGCTTCTTTCTCCTTTGCGTCGGCATACTTGGTGAACAGTTCC
This sequence comes from Candidatus Latescibacterota bacterium, assembly GCA_019038625.1. NCBI lineage: Bacteria > Pseudomonadati > Candidatus Latescibacterota > Candidatus Latescibacterota bacterium. The sequence goes on from JAHOYU010000012.1 coordinate 23,172, forward strand.
TCGCCGAGGAGGTCTTTCATCAGTTTGCTCTCTCTGAAGAGGGATATGGCCTGGGAGAGCGATTGAGGCAGGATGTTTATGCCCTGTGATGCCAGTTCATCAGGGGAAACATCGTAGACGATATCTTCCATTTCGGGCATCAGCTCAAGATTGTTTCTTATGCCGACCAGTCCGGCCTTCAGTATTGAAGCAAAGAGAAGGTAGGGGTTGGCGCTTGGGTCGGGACATCTCAGTTCCGCCCTGACGGAAGATTCGCGGCCTTTCGTGAAGTGGGGTATTCTGACCAGAGATGAACGGTTCTTGCTGCCCCAGCATACATAAACGGGTGCTTCGTATCCGGAGACGAGACGCTTATACGAATTGACAGTCGGGTTTGTGATGACGCACATCTCCCTGATGTGGGCCAGAATACCGGCGATAAATTGTTTCGCGGTCCCGGAGAGCCTGTTCGGGTCGTTTTCGTCATAAAAGACCGGGCTGCCGTCCATCCCGAAGAGGGATGAGTGTACATGCATCCCTGTGCCGGCTTTGTCGAAGAGGGGTTTTGCCATGAAAGAGGCAATAAGGCCATGTTCGTGAGCGATCGATTTTATCAATTTCTTGAGGATGATCACCTTGTCGGCAGTACTCACCGGATCGCCATATCTGAATCCGACCTCATGCTGTCCGACCCCGACCTCGTGATGAGCCCTCTCTGAATCGATACCGAATATCTTGAGGGCGCACATGATCTCCTTGCGCAGATCGCTGCCGATGTCCCTGGAACTGCTGTCGAAGTAGGATCCCGTATCGAATTCGGGTGTGATGTAGCTTCCGTCTTCCAGCTTCTTGAACAGGTAGAACTCCACCTCGGGCCCGACATTGAACCTGTATCCCATCTCCTCGGCTTCCGAGACGACTTTTTTGAGTACCGCCCTCGGGTCGCCTTCGAACAGAGTCCCATCGGGAGTATATATATCGCAGATGAACCGGGCGGTCCTCCTGCTCTCGTCTTCCCCTGGGAGAACAGCATAGCTCCCGACCTCCGGGATCAGGTACATATCGCTTTCCCTGAGACGGGCGAATCCGCGGATCGAGGAACCGTCAAACCATACACCTTTTTCGAGAGCATTCTTCAGGTGTACCACAGGGATCTCGATCGATTTCAATGTACCGAATATATCGGTAAACTCGAGTTCTATGAAAACCACTCCATCGGCTTTAACTTTTTCGAGGATATCGCTCATCTTGATCGTCTCCCTTGACGTGATACTTCCGGTAATCACCAGCTGGAAACAAAATATAGCTTCCAGCCAGCCGTTAACATTGATTTTTGTGATTTTTTCAAGACCCGAGCTTGAAAATCTAACATTACAGCCGGAGCACCGATTTGTCCATAATATTTTCAACTTCAATTAATGCAATAAGATAAATGATTGGTGAAGGGATCGAGGGGCCAAGTCGGATCATCGGAGCAGAACGGCTTTTCTGCTGATCTTCGAGTCAGGTGTCCTGAGGATGTAGAAGTAGACTCCGCTCGACAGGTTTTCCGGCTGCCAGGGCACTGAATGGGGCCCGGATTCCATCTCGCGGTCCAGGATGGTCTCGACCATGCGTCCAGCAGCATCATAGACGGTCAGGCTGACCCTGCCCGAGGCTGGAAGGGAGAAGCTGATCGTCGTCACCGGGTTAAAAGGATTCGGCTGGTTCTGCCCGAGGGTCAATGGGGATGGAGTGGTGACAGAGGAAGTCGATTCGACCACATCGATGGTAGATCTGTACATCAGCCTGTCATGAGCAGTCACTGTCAGAATCAAAGAATCGATTTCCGCGCCCAGCGGACCGCCAGTCGGAATGATGAGCCTGCCGGCTTCATCAGAGAAGGAGACACCGACACAATCGTTGCCGTCATATAAAGAAGCAAGGGCACCCGGGATATCTGTTTCGGCGACCAGGAACAGTTCGTCCCTCCCTGTTTCTGCCGGATGGGTCACAGGGAGCGTGGATGGTGTCGAAGTCCAGCCGTCCATGGCCGGGTCACCGAGAAGGTTGAGACAGTAGTAGCACCAGCGGTGTGCTCCCGGCTCGTATTCATCAGGAAGGTCTACGAACGGCGCGGTCTCATCTTTAGCTCTCCCCAGGGCATCTCCGAGCATCGAAATGCCCTCGGCAAAGATTGCGTCGAAGAATTCTCTCTGAAAGTGGTGGGAGGGTCCGTTTGTCGTCCCCTCTGTAAACCATCCGTATCTTGAATGGCAGAGCAGGGCAGAGGCATATGTATCGATAGTGACCATAGTCTCACATATGCAGTCATCGGCGTCGAAAGCGCCTGCGTAACAGCCATAAGTGTAGACGATGGGGAAATTCGTCGAGATACCGTCATTGGTAAAATTGGATGTGTTGACATCGCCGACGCCCAGCCGCATCGCGTAGTATGTGTTTGAATGTCCCGCGTGGCTCAGCCAGCCTGTTCCAGCGTTTACAGCCGCGTAAAGCATAGCCGCGGACCAGCTCCCAAGGTCCCGGTCATAATATCGCGTGATATCGAAGCCTTCAGGGATGCCGTTGGTAGTGAATCCCCAGGTGCCGCATTCGCCGACCAGCTGGTCCATCTCGTCTCCGCCCCAGGTCAGAGGGCTCGAATATAGATGCTCGCCGAGCAACAGCGACTTTTCCAGATCGCCAGTGACCGGCGATTCCTGATACATGACGACCTTGTTTATAAATGCGGCGGCCTCGGCCGGAGAATCGACCGGCGCCCTGCCTACAGAGATCTCCTGGTAGAGGTCGTCCTCGCCGGGCTCGCCCCACAGGGCATCCCCGTCTGTGTTCCAGTCGCCGTCGAGTGCGGCGAAGTAAATATCGGAGGGTATATTTCCGTCCTCATATAGAGAGGAAGATTGAACGGCACAGTACAGGCCTCTGAACGGCACGCTCGCGACTCCCCCCGGGTCGCCGTCGCCGGCAAGGAGAAGGTATCCTATGCCCTGTGTCATGTACTGGTCTATTACAGCGGAACGGATCTTTTCAGCGGTATCGCTGCCAGTCCACCCCGCGTCTATATCTTCGACGGTCATTATACTGGTCCGAATCCCACGCTTCTCATAATGATCTCTAAGCGGAGTAAACTCGCCGGCCATCGAAGCTGTTGAGATGATCAGATAATCATATCCTGTGCCGGCAGCGATCGAACCACCTCTGGCATCAGTCATGGGGACGGCTGACGGGTTATCGACCAGGCTTGTCAGTCTGTCCCTGGTGATTTTATCCCACCTGATGAACCGCAATGCTTTCGCCGCCGCTGCTCCAGGGGCCGTCTCTATTACGATCTCGACTTCGCTGTACCAGCCAGCCTCAGACGTAGCGGGATTGTACGATACAGGTGAGAAACAGCCCGTGGCGATCGCATGACCCCTGAGGAAATGTGTTCTGAAATCGCTATCGGCTGGATCAGTCATCCTGTCGATCAGGTATGCCTCCTGCAAGAACAGAAATCCGTTGTTTCGTCCATCGTCGGCAGGATCCGATCCGGGCCGGACATACTGCCTTGGATGAAGTCGGATCGATTCCGATATCGGTCTCCAACCCTTCCTTATGATTTTCGAAGCTATTGCTTCTTCGCCCTCGGGGAGGAGGATCCGCACTCCGTGGAACGGGAATTCCGGCTCACCAGGTTTTCCTGCCTGGATAACGCCGGGAAAGAATATTCTCTGAAAGCCATTTCCGGCGCTTTCGATAACGGGATCTTCGAAATGACAGACCAGTCGGACTTCACCGGCGTTGACTTTAGCATGAAGGAACAGGCCTGAGGAGGCGACAATCAGCACCAGAGATGTGGCAAGAGATGATAGTTTCATGAAAACGATTATATCACATGTGACCGGTCTTTGCCAGAGAAGCCGATTCTATCCCCGGCATTATTGAAAATAAGTAGATGAAAGATCCAGCATGGGCTATTATGCCCGGGTCAAGTCATATGGGCAAAACAGAATGACGGAGGAAAAGGTTGATGAAGGCTTCAGAGAGCAGGTCCGGCGTTGGTTCCGCCCCCCACGGGGCATCGAAATGGTATCTCGTACTGGCCATCGTGGCCATTCTGCAGAGCACATTTCCATCGGGCTCGATGGCAGATGAAGGCAGTGCATTTAAGTGGGGTTTCAAGGAGCGAGTGAGGCAGGCCTACCTTCTGAACGGATTCGATCTATCAGACGATATCGATGCCGACAGAAATTATATCAGGGTCCGTTCACAGCTATGGGCCAGCTGGGCGCCTCGCGATGGCTGGAAGATCCATGCCGGGCTTAACAACGAACACAGGCACTGGTTCAAGTCGGAAAAAGGGCTCCAGGACGAGGACTTCGAGATCGATGAGCTGATAGTCGAGAACTTCTATCTGTCTGCCGAAAAGATCGGTGGTTCTCCCTTCAGCATAGTGGTGGGAAGGCAGGATATCGCGTACGGTGAAGGTTTTCTGATGATGGACGGCGGCCCTCTCGATGGTTCACGGACCAGGTATTTTGATGCTGTGAGAGTAAAAGCGGAAAGAGGCCCCAGATCTATAGAGGCTCATTTTATCACCGATTCTTTCTGGGACAAACATATGCCGGTCGTAAATCCGCTCTACAAGAAACTTATCGAATATAACGAAACGGGTGCGGGAGTCTATTACATAGACGAATCGTTAGAAGGGAATAAGCTGGAAGGCTACTACTTCTATAAGAATGAAAAAGATGAGGATGATCTGATCCCCGAAAGTGATATCCATACTTTCGGAAGCAGGGTGACTGGGAAATATGGCGATCATCTGGATTACGCGGCCGAACTGGCTTATCAGGTGGGGGACAGGGGTGAGTCGGCGCGCAAGGGCCTCGGAGGGATCGCCAGCGCCACCTGGTCGTTCGATGTAAGGATGGACCCATCGGTGAAGGCGGGGTTCGTATATATGTCGGGAGACGATCCGTCGACCGATGATTTCGAGGGCTGGAACCCCCTTTACAGCAGATTCCCAAAATGGAGCGAGATGTATATCTACACTCTTGCCGCCACAGAGAGAGGCGCGGCTTACTGGGAAAATCTCATCATCTATCACCTGAATTTTGTGATAAAACCAGTCGATGATATCACTGTCGAGACCATATTCTGTCTTCTGATGGCGCCGCAGGGAGATCTGGCTACCGATCCGGGACTCCTTACCCCAGACCCGATATTTGGAACGGGAGATAGCAGGGGTGTCGTATCGAAGGTGAAGTTGAGTTGGAGATTAAAGAAATGTTTATCCGGGCATCTGCTGTGGGAGAGGTTTGTTCCTGGCGATTACTATTTCGACGGCGCAGACACAGCGCATTTCCTCAGGTGCGAGTTGATGTTCGAATATTGAGGTAAACAGGGCAGGAGACCGGAAGTCTGAAGAAAGGTGGTTGAGAATGGGTCCTTTTAATATGCCGTGGCTGACATTTTCGGCATTCATAGTCATCGATATAAGCATCCTTGCCGCAATCATCTGGGCGGTATGGGATATCATGAAGGATCCTGAAAAGGGCGGGGAGAATGGGGAGGGACGACGATGAGTCTGCTGGCAGCCTGTATAGTGGTATTGATACTTTATGTCGGAGTCCTGGTCGGAATCGGGGTCTGGAGCAGTCGGAAGACTGCCACGGCGGAAGATTTCATTATCGGCGGGAGGAAGGTCGGGCCATGGGTGACCGCCCTTTCATTCATAGCAGTTTATTTCAGTTCGGTGCTGATCATCGGTGGCGGTGCGTTCGGATACAAGTTCGGAATGGGAACGGTCTGGATAGGCGCGATAAACGTCCTCGTCGGATGCACACTATGCTGGATAGTCCTCGGTCGCCGGGTCAGGCGCTTCACAGAGAGGATGGGCGTCAACACCATCTCCGGCTTCTTTTCGAAAAGATATAATTCGCCCGAGGCCGGAGTATTCTCGGCTCTCATCATCTTTATCTTTCTTATCATCTATAATGTCAGTGTCGTCAAGGGTATGGCTCATTCATTCGAAGTCCTGATGGGGCTTCCCTACTGGGGCGGAGTACTCATCTCAGGGATCGTCATCATCTTCTATGTTGTGCTGGGTGGATACCAGGCGGTCGTCTGGACCGGATTGATCCAGGCCTGGGTGATGATATTCAGCCTTCTCTTACTGACATTTCGGACCCTGAACGCTGTTGGAGGCCTGAGCGAAGGAATGCGAAGACTGGCCGAGATCGGTCCGGGGTATGTAAATACTCCCGGTGAATGGGGATGGGCGGGGTTGATCAGTTTCTGCCTCGTAGTCAGTCTCGGAGTATGGGGTATGCCACAGTTGCTAATCAGGTTCTACTCGATCAAGGACGCGAAGACATTCCGGCTCGGGACCGTGATAGTCACCGTAGGCGCTGCGATCGCTGTTCTTCCATATCTTAACGGCGCACTTTCGAGGTTGCTCATTCCCGACCTTCAGAATGCCGACCTTGCGATTCCCTCTCTGTCCCGGATCGTCCTTTCTCCCTGGGGAGCGGCTATACTTCTTGCCGGGGTAGTGGCGGCCGGGATGTCGACATTCGCAGGGGTCCTCATAATCATATCGAGTTCCCTTGTGCGGGACGTCTATATCAACGGGATGAAGAAGGTGATGACCGGTAAGCAGGAGATCCTTGCAAACAGGGTCATAAGTGGTGCGGTTGGTGTCATAGCCCTCCTGATAGCTCTGAAGCCGCCAGCCCTGATCCTTGTCCTCACCGGATTTTCATGGGCCGTCATCGCTTCGACCAACCTGTGGCCTCTTCTCCTGGGTCTGTACTGGAAGGGAGCCAGCAGGGCCGGAGCCTTCGCATCGATGCTGGCCGGCACGGCTACAGCCATTATCTGGACCTGGCTGGGCAAGCCTTTCGGGATCCACGGGTTTATCACGGGGACAGCCGTATCATTGATAGTCATCGTAGTGGTCAGCCTTGTGAAGAGGGCTTCATACCCTGAGGGCCATATAGAGGAGATATACGGGGACTAGGATATACGTTCCGAACCATATCGACAGGATTGAAAAAACAGATCCACTCTCGAAGGATTGACAGAAATAATTTTCTGGATTTCTGAACGCACGTACTATAGATTGTAGCACTATGGAAAAATTTCTTACGTGGGTTGAAAAAACAGGAAACAAATTACCGCATCCTTTCTGGATGTTCGTCTATATGGGTGTCCTGGTCCTGGTCCTGTCACTTATACTGGGGCTAATGGGTGTCTCTGTGGTCCACCCCGTGACCAATGAGACCATAATAGCGAAAAATCTGATATCTGAACATGGCCTTCAGATGTTTGTTCTCGAGATGGTTACGAATTTCTCTCACTTTGCTCCACTCGGCCTTGTCCTGGTGATGTTGATGGGTGTCTCTCTGTCACTTCATTCCGGGCTCATGGAAACGGCGCTGGCCCGAATGACGCGGGTCCCTGAATTTCTCATATTGCCTATGATCGTGGTCACAGGGATTATGGGCAACCTAGGCTCTGACGCAGGGATCGTCGTGGTGCCTCCACTTGCCGCTGTGGCTTTCAAAAAGATGGGAAAGAGCCCTTTGGCCGGGATCATTCTTGCCTACGCCTCCTGTACGGCAGGTTTCACAGCCACATTGATTCCCAGAGGTACAGATGTGCTGATGGCCGGCTTTACCAACTCGGCACTCGATGATCCGAACATGCACGTGGGTGCCTCGGCAAACCTGTATTTCATGATCGCCTCTGTTTTTGTTCTTGCGGGAGTAATGACCTGGGTCGCCAAACGATTTACACTTCCAGTCTGTGATGTCGTTACTGAGGATTCAGTTATCGACAATGCTGAGCCAGGGGAAAAAGAAAAAAAGGGAATGAAGTGGGCGATGGTAGCGTTGGCTCTTTATCTGGTGCTTGCCTTCATGACAGTGCTGCCTGAAAATGGGCCTCTTCGCTACGATATTTCCAGGATCCAGACAGTGAACTTCGAGAAAATGCCTGAGAATGGGGAAGTTCAGAAATTGTCCGGTAAAACGGCTTATGTTCTCGATGGGGAAACGAAAAAATTTGCCGTTGTTCAGGGCGACCAGAAACTATTCCTGGCTGATTCAGACCTGAACAATAAAAGAGAGGGTGCAAAGGTTCGCATCTATCTTCCGGAAGGTGAGACGGCCCTGTCCAGTGTTTGCTATATAGAGATCATGCCCCCCGTGATGCGAGGCCCGTTCTTCAAGGGACTCGTGGTAATTCTCTTCTTCTTCTTTGCTGTTCCCGGCGTGGTCTATGGTGTGATAGTCGGTAAGATCAAGAGCCTTTCCGATATTCCATCCATGATGGTTAAGAGTGTAAAAGGTATATCCGGTCTTGTCGTCCTGGTATTGGTCATCTCTCAGTTCGTGGCATTCTTTCAATGGTCCAATCTCGACCAGCTGATAGCGATCTCTGGAGCCAATCTACTCAACAAACTGGCATTTCAGGGCCCCATATTGTTCATTGTCACTATCCTGATAGTCATGGTCATGAATCTTTTCCTCGGGTCCAGTTCAGCAAAATGGGCGATGCTGGCCCCTATCCTTGTTCCCATGTTTCTGTTGCTGAAGACTTCGGTCTCACCGGCGCTCACCCAGCTCATATACAGGATCGGGGACTCTACCACGAACGGTATCTCCCCTCTTTATCCTTATTTCCCGCTTGCTCTCGGCTGGGTAAAGGAATACAGGAAAGACGCCGGTATCGGAACATTGATACGGCTTCTCATGCCCTACGCTATATTCACCGGGATCGCGTGGGTCGCGTTACTGCTCCTCTGGTACTTCCTGGGCATACCTATCGGCCCCGGAGAACCAATCAGGTAAGTCAGTCATCTCGCGGAGAATCCTTCAATCTATCAGGTATACTGCGGAAATATTCGACAAGTATTGTCGGGATCCTTTTCATGGATGCGAGCAATTCCTCTTTCGGCTTCTCTCTCAATATCAGGATTTTTTCTCCTGCTCCCCTGCACCATGCGATGAGGACCAGTGACGCGAATGGGATCAGCAGGAGTTCAAGGGGCAACCTGTATCTCAGGTCGAATTCGGTGAGCAGGATCGCCATCAGGATATAGCCGGCTGTAGATATTACCGGGATGAGATCTTTTCGCCTCGTCCGCGTTATCAGACCGAGCATGCCAAGCAGCATTATCGCTGTATATGAATATGCTGCCGAATACCTCATGTTCTGCCTTGCTTGATCGATCCCGACGATATCTCCCTTCCAGCCCTTTGTGAAGACGCGAGTGACCCCGTCGTACAGGTCGTCGACGATCTCCCAACCTGTCTCATCATAATAAAATTTATCCGTGTTAAGGGCGTAACCAGCGCTTCTGTAGAGAGGGATGGGTTTTCCGACTACCAGAGAGTTACGGATCGCCCATGGCAGTAGAAGTAATATCAACACGACGACAAATGTGAACCTTTTTTTGATAGTGACGAGTATGCCCGGTGCCAGGTACAGAAGAATGGGGTGAATGAGTGCCGCGATGGACAGGGTTATTGCTGCCCAGACAGCTTTTTTTCTGGAAGCCGGCATTGTGACAAGGATGGCAAAAAGAACAGCGGTCATGAGGAGGCCCGGTGAATCGGGGAATGTCTTCATATTGTAAAGGATGAAAGGAGTGTACACAGAACTTATTGCTGCTGCGATAAGACCGTTCGCCTTGCCTCCGAGGGCCCGGCCGATGACGAAGAGGGGAAAGACAACCAGTGCGGACAATATCCCCTGGACGATCGATACGGCTGTCATATTGCCGCTGCCGAAGACTGCATAAATGAATCTGAGGAAAAGTATATAGAGCGGAGGCTGGTAACTTTTAAATCCACCTTCGAGCGCGACGCTGCTGAGTCTTCCTGAATCGTCGGGAAAAGGTATGATCTCATAGTTGAGAGCAAAGAAGGTATGAACCGTCACAGACAGCGCGAAAAGAACGATCAATGTCAGCAATACTCTGGCACCGGGCCAGAACGGGAATCCTTTATCGGTTGTCGCAGTGTCGATATTCATTCCCTTGTCCACTTCCGGTTTCATTTGTCCTTACGCCTCGTTCTCTGATCCGGTCGCGGCGATTGTTCCGTCAGTCGTCTCTGCTTCATTCCGCTTGAAGAGGTCGGTAATCAGGATCGCAGCGAAAATGATCAGCATCGGTTCGATCATCAATCTGTACCTCACCTTGAAGATCGCAAGGATAGTTATGAAGACCACATAGCTGATCGTCATTCGGAATATGATAGAGTTACGGCTGTCTCTGAGTCTCAGCATACCGATCAGTCCCGCGATCATCACTGGCAGCCAGGCATATTCGATGATCTTGTGTACGTTCCTGTTCTCGGGGACAAGTCTGACCATGACGAAGCTATCCCATCCCCGGGTCACGAAAACAGCTGCCTTGTTGTAGACTATATCAAGTGTTTCCCACTTGTTCTTCTTGATGAAATCCGCTGCTCCGCGGAGATACCGTCCGCTGGACAGGTCCCTGCTTCCGAGTTTAGTCTGCCGCATCTCGTAGCTTCGCACCCCTGTCGCTTTCTCATTGTACGATTTGTACAGAGCGAGCGCTGCTCTGTTTGACACCTTGCCGGTCGCGAGTCCGACGACCATGAGCGGCAGTACGACGATTGCTGTCGCGGTGACGAACAGAAGTTTCTTCTTTACTCCTGTGAAGATTCCTGGCCAGAAATACAGGAACGGAGGCCTGAACGCGCATCCCGCGAACAGGATCAGGGCAGCGGCGACCGATCTTTTCCTCCCGGAGGAGGGATGGACCAATGCTGCCATCAGCAGAACGACGAACAACAGGCTGACAGATTCGGTCAGGGTGGTAAGGTTGTAGATGATAAAGTTCGGATAGATCGCGGCAATCGCGGCGGCGACTATGCCGGTTGCCCTGTCCCTGACGCGAGCTGTGACATAATAGATCCCGAAGACGGTCAGAGTGCTGAGAAGTGCCTGTATTAAGAAGATTGCTTTATAGTTCGACTTGCCAAAAATCCCGTACACTGTCTTCAGGAAAAGTGGATACCCTGGCGGGGGAGATACCCGCGGAGTCTCGAGGGATGTGGCGTGAGCCTTTTTCTTTGTGGAGCCGCGCGCACTTCTTTTTGCCATTGCTTTCTTGTCATATAATCTTTGTCTCGTCGCTGACTGTGTTTCGATATTCACTGCCGGGGCGTCGTCTCCGAGGGCGATCCTGTTGTATGTGGCCATATCGCTGTAATCGGGGACTGTATCACAGTCAAGCGCCGTATAGACACGTATTGCTGCCGCGGCAAGGATTGTTATGATGAGAATGGTCTTCCAGGGTCGCATCGTCCATTCCAACAGGATTGGTGTCCAGAAGGTTCCCGCCGATCAAAGTACTCGGACAGGGCGGTTCCGATAGCAGGAAATCTAAAGGAAATCGGAGGCTGTGTCAACCAGGGTACAGGATTTGATGACCTGATGGCTGTGGATCTTCAGAGCTTGTAAAAAAGGCCCCTCCATGAGTGAGGGGCCTTTCTCCGCAGGCTTCCGTTGCTGCTCAGCACGGAACCCGAGTAGCGCAGATGATCCTGCTGCCAAACTATGTATATCCAGAGCCTAACTTCTGTCAGGATCTTTCGGCGTCGAAGGATATTTTTTCGCCGGAGGATCCTTCTTTATCTGTTCCATCAGATATTCAACGGCCTTTTCGAGCTGCGGGTCGTGGCCGTCGACCACAAGGTCGGGCCGGTTGTCGACTTCGATGTCGGGAGCGACACCGATCCTCTCCACATCCCATTCACCGTCCATGTTGATGAATCCGATCGAGGGCATCGAGATAAATCCGCCGTCGAGTAGCGGGATGCCCCGGTCATATCCGACAAGGCCGCCCCAGGTCTTCATTCCAACGAGGGGACCGAGGCCCGCCTGTTTGAAATAGTAGGGGAAGGCATCTCCGCCGGAACCTGCGTATCCATTGATGATACATGCCAGATGACCCTTGACCGCAGTCACGGGAATTTCCATGGGTTTGCGATCGCGGCGCTTGAATGTGTTCGTCATCTTCTGTCCGAGCTTGTTGATGAAATAGTTCGGTATCCAGCCGCCACTGTTGTAGCGTACATCGACGACTATCCCGTCCATGCCGGCCTGCGGGAAGAAGTATTTGCCGAACTCCATCAGGCCCTGGACATTGGTGTCGGGTACGTGGAGATAGCCGATCTTTCCGCCGCTTGCCTTGAGGACCTTCTGCCTGTTCGACTCTATCCAGTCAGCGTAGCGCAGATTGGTGTCGTTGCGCAGAGGCTCGATAGTATATTCTTTCGCGTCCTCATCCGATGCGTTCTTGCCGACCTTGATCACGATCTGGTGGCCGGCGGTATTCTCAAGCAACTCGTGGACGTTTGTCGGGTAGACAAGTTCCCTGCCATTGATCTCGAGCAGGTAATCGCCCTCTGCCACATTGATCCCGGCCTGGGCCAGAGGTGCCAGGAACCGGCCGTCCCAGTTCCTTCCTGTATAGATCTTCGAGAACTTGTAGAGCCCTGTCTTCTTGTCGATCTCGAAGTCACAACCGAGATATCCACCGCCAATGAGCGGACTTCTCGGCCCGGGAGCCCTTCCGCCGCCTATGTAGGCGTGACCTACGTTCAGCTCACCCTGGAGCTCGCCGAGAACATAGTTGAGGTCGCCCCTGCTTGTAAGGTAGGGCAGGAAGACTTCATAACGTTTTTTGATCTTTTTCCAGTTGACTCCATGCATGTTTTCCACATAGAAGAAGTCGCGTTCGAGTCTCCAGGCTTCATAGAAGATCTGGCGCCATTCGGCAGCCGGATCGGTCTTCATCTGAAGATTCGTGCTTATACTTTCGTCGCCTATCTTCTTGCCTGCGGCAACGTCTATGATGCCGAAACTTCCGCCGGGACCAGCATAGAGTATCTTGTTTCCCGAGGAAGATATCGCCCATCCGTTGATTCCGGAGATAATCGTCTTTTCCTCGCGCTCTTTCAGGTCGAAGTATTTCAGTGCTCCACCGTTGGCGCCTGCGTCGGTAAAGGAGATCACTCCAGCGTTCGGAGGGAACTCTCCGTAGATGACCTTGCCGGAGATGGCAGTAAGGCCACCGAAATTACCTGATCCGATCGGAAGGGATATGGCTCGGGATTCGAGCCCTGCGATATCGATTTCGAGTTCTTTATCCTCTTTCTCTTCTTCGTCTTTTTTCTCGTCATCCTTGTCGTCTTCTTTGTCCGCTTTGTCTTTGTCTCCATCTTCCTTTTCGTCTTCCTTCACTTCGATCTCGTCACTCTCCGGGGCGAGAGGAGAGGGAGTGTCGGCCTTCAGGGTTGTGACGCAGACCGTGGTCGGTGAGACGAATTCCCATCCCATTTCGAAATTCCTGAACCTGATGTTGATTGTACGGTCGGTGAGGAAATAGAGATATTTCCCATCAGGATCGAATGATGGTGAATAATCGTTGTACAGGTCGCTCGTAGCCTGGAACTTCTCGTCTTTCGTCAGGCTGTAGAGATATACCGACGAGAAGTTGTTGTCGCCGATCTTCGAGTAGGTGATCCACTTGCTGTCGGCTGACCATGAGAAATCTCGCAGGTCACCGTACTCGTTCCGGTCGATCTTCGTGATCTTTTTTGATTCGACATCGAGGCAGTAGAGCCAGCTAAGTTGATCGAAGAAGGCTATATGCTTACTGTCAGGAGACCAGAGCATGCCCAGGGGGTAGTTCTCTCCGATTTTGGTGATCTGTTCTTCTTTGCCTGTCCCGTCAGGTTTTGTCAGATAGAGTTCGTATTCTCCGGTCCGGTCGGAGAAGTAGGCGACCCAATTGCCGTCCGGTGAAAACGCGGGGCTGCGTTCGCGGATTCCCGGAGTCTTTGTAAGATTGCGTACTTCTCCTTTTTTGGCCGGAACCGTAAAGATATCACCCCTGGCGCCGAACATGGCGCGCTTGCCCGATGAGGAGAGATCGAAACTGTTGATGAGGTTCCCAGCGTTTATATAGGCTTCCCTCTTCAGGTTGTGTTCGGAGGGGACGTTAATATTGAGCCTGGCCGTTTTTTCGGTCTTAAGGTCGAGTACATATAGATAACCGGCGTTCTCGTAAATAATGCGGTCGTCGCCAAGGCTCGGCCATTTGACGTCGTATTCGTCGTGGTCGGTGATCTTGCGTATCTGTTTCGTGTCAAGGTCGTAGCAGAAGATATTCATTGTGTGGTCGCGGTCCGATATGAAGTAAATAGTGTTTCCGTACCACATCGGGAAGGCGTCTGTGCCTTCGTATTCGGTGAGTTTTTCGGCCTTGTTCTTTTTAAAGTCGTATGTCCATATATTCTGTTCCATACCGCCACGGTATCGTTTCCATGTGCGGAACTCGCGGGACATCCGGTTGTAAGCGATCTTCTTGCCGTCAGGGGAGTAGCTGGTAAGCTGTCCCTCGAAGAGAGGCAGGACTTCCGGGTAGCCGCCCTTTGAGTCTATCGTATAGAGCCTGGCGTATCTTGGGCCCGGATTGGTCTTGGTGTCCTTGTTGCTTCTGAAAAGGACCTTTTTCCCTGAAGGATGCCAGTCGAGGACCATGTCAGCCTTGGGATGCCAGGTCAGTCGCTTCGGGACACCGCCGGCTGCGGGAATAGTATATACATCGAAGTTGCCGTCGTAACTGGCAGAAAAAGCCACGGTCTTCCCGTCAGGCGAGAATTTAGCGTATGCCTCTCCACCGATATGCGTAGTCAGGCGGGTGGCCGTCCCTCCGCTGGTGGGGGCTGTCCAGAGGTCTCCTGCATATGAGAAGACGATCATGTCCCCGTAAATGTCGGGGCGACGCATCAGACGGCTTTCGTCAGCCGCAAAGACAGTGTTTGCAACGAGTAAAAACGAAAGTGTCAGAGCGATAAGTACTCTTTTACCCATTTAAGAACTCCTTTCAGGGGTTTCAGCTAGCGTATTCTGAAAACAATGATTCGGTTGTATCCGTAGTAAGTAATACTGATTAAGGAGGAAATAGTTTCAATTATTCAGGATTGATTCACGATTTTATTAACAAATCCCTCAAATCCAGGGATACCCATCCCTTTCGACACAGATCCTGCCGCTGCTGCCCTGATAAAGTTCGATCTGAGCTTCAAGGACCTCACCACCATTATTGTAGAGTTCATCGAATACTATAGTGTAAGTGCCCGGAGTGAGACCCGATATCTCGATCATGACATCATAGAGACAGAGGCAGTCGCACGGTTGGGAATCAGGGCCTTCTTTTTCCTGGATCGTGATACTGTCTCCTTCGATGACTATATCGACTTCGATCGTCCCCGGACAGCAGTTGAGCGTCAGGTTAGAATGAGTGATCTGCAGGGTTCCTGAAGTATCGTATAGATACTCGAAACAGTCTTCCGCTGCCACGGGGGAAGTGATCGGAGTTTCGCCGGAATTGCCGGAGGCCTCTCTCAGGGCAGTCGATCCCTTGCACCCGGACGCGTGTGACAGGGTCCAGGAAGGTTCCTCTATCCACGATCCCGCCCTCTGGTCATCTCCGCATCCTGTCATGGGAACCGTAACAAGCGAGACAAGCGTGAGGCATAGGGCCATGGAGATCATCCTGTGCGCTAAGAATGGGAACTTGTGAAAATTCATCGTAATCCCCCTTGATTGTTTATTTGATATCACTCCCTGTAAAAAGATAGTCGATTTTATCGGTGCAGTCAATACGACTCGGCAGTAAAAGTTTTGATATCCAACCCCCGTTGCGATAGAGTAAGTCCCGGCTGATAACGAAAGAGGTGTTTAAGATGAAAAGTAGAAATAAGAAGGGGCTGATCGCTCTGACGGTGATAGCCGTTCTGATAATCGCGGTCAGCGTCACACTGCGCATGATGCTTTCCAGGGACAGGCTTGTCGCCCTTATTGTGCCTCGTATCGAGGAGGCTGTCGATGCGAGCATCAGCATAGGAGATATAGGAATCAGATTTCCATTCGGTTTCGGAGTGAATGTATCTGACCTGTCGTTTGAAAAGACTCTTCCTGGTTCCGGAGATCTCAGCGTCAATGCGGCGAGGACGTCGGTAAATGTCTCGTTGATGAGTCTCGTAAGGAAACGCCCGAATATAGAAAAGGTAGATGTCGAGGATGCCGTGATCGTGTTCTCGGGAACCGGGACAGATCCGGGTATCGAGCTTCATGGCGTCAGGGGTAGTTTCTCCATGCAGCCTCGAGACAGTCTGAATGTCATCAATGTAGATCTGAAGATCGGAAAAGTGACCGTCAAAGGAATCGGGGAAGATGGGGAATTCAGGATCGAGGATGTCGGGATCAAGGCAGGCATTGTGGCTCCACCCGATTTTAATTCGATAGATCTGACAGAATCTGTCATAAAGATCGGTGATAATATCAGCGCTGACCTGACAGCTGAGATAGAAGACCTGTCGGGCCAGGGACTGTTTTCATTCAGCTTGTCCGGCAGAGAGATGGATCTGCCAGCATTGATCGAGTGGGCACTCGGAACAGGAGTCCTGGAACAGGCAGGACCTGCGGGGAGAGGAATATCGATCGACACATTGCCGGTCAAGATCTCTTCCGGCACATTGGCGGTGTCGGCTGGGGGCAGTGGTTCACTTCAGAATGCTTCTGTCGCTGCGCTGAAAGGGAGCGCCGTCTTAAAGGGTCTTGCGGGGACTCACGTCGCGACGGGCCTGCCATTCAGTGTAGATGGGGAGGTAAGTTTCGCCGGAGATGAAGTGTGGGGCGATGACCTTACCCTGAAGTCAGGAAATTCCAGCATAATAAATAAGCTGAAGGTGAAGCTAGGGACTGACATGAAGCCTGTAAAGGCAGAAATCGTTTCGGAGTATATTCTCGATCTCGGCGAACTGGCTGCCGCTGTCCCGGGGGACGGTGGTATTGAGATGGCTGGAACGGCAGAAGGAAAAATCGTACTTGGCGGGAAAACTTCTACGCTGAATAATCTGTTCCCTGGCGGCCCGGGCAGACTGGACGCATCGATGATAAGAAGAGCGTGGAAAGATGTCGGCCTGGATGGACAGCTTGCTCTGAAGGGAGGCGCTATCAGGATAGAGGGCGAGGAGCTCGATCTGTCCGGAATCGGGATAGAGTGCGGGATCAGGGGGGGCAGCATCGAATCGGTGAAAGGCGCATGGATGATCGATGGAAAGGCCTGGTCTGTCAATGGATCGATGCAGGACATCTTCCCATGTCTGTCGGAGATGATGCTTCTTGCTATGGTGGCTGAGGGTAGTGGAGATGAGGATACCGCGAGTAAAGGAGCCTCCGGGGAAATCGGGTCGACGGGCGTTTTGCTGGATTCGATTCATAACAGACCTGCTGTAACCCTGGAACTGAACGGGCAATGTTTTGACGCCAGGCCGTTTCAGACGAAAGAAAAACAGGCTGTGGACACTCGAAAAGAGGCCGATGCTGGCGGGACGACAGGAGACCGCGGGGCATCGTCAGGGGAAAACAGTCTTTCGGGCGCCGCACCCTTTTTGTTGAACACTCATTTTTCTGCCACGCTTGATACATTGATAACAGAAAAGGCTGTTTTTACTTCAATCAGAACAGAGGGCAATATAGATAACGGAAGGATTCACGCGAATTCGATCGACTTGAAGTATGCCGGAGGTAGTGGGGCAGGTAAGGCTGATATCGATCTCAGGAGTGCCCCTTGCGTAAGCTCGGATTTCGACATTGATTTCAAGGAGATACAGGCAGACAGGGCACTGATGGGAATCCACAATATGGGCTCCCTGGTCAAGGGCGTATTTTCTTTTAAGGCTGCGGGTGATCTGTTGTCGGGGCCTGGAATCGATCCTGTGAAATATATTACGGTCTCTGGAGACGCTTCTTCGACGAGTGGGATGGTCGACCTGACGTCGTTTATCGCTCCACTCTCTGGTGTGGCGGCTATTGATCTGTCCCGGCTCCAGAAGGTCGATTTCAAATCCTGGACCGGAAGCTATTTCATAAGGAACGGGAGATTTGGGACAGAGGACTGGAAGATCGCTTCGAGAAGTGGAGACTGGGACATAAAGGGCTCATTCGGTTTCGATGGTTCGCTTGACTACAGGGCGCGTCTGGTCATTCCTCCCGCAGCACAGAAGGAGATGAAGGATCTCAAGAAGTACGGTGATCTCGTGGACCTGTTCATGGATGAAAGTGGCAACCTTGTGCTTGATCTTGATGTGGGAGGCTCAGCAAAATCGCCGAAGATCCGTCTTGACCAGTCCGCGGCGAAAGCGAAGGCGGGTCAGAAACTGATGGACAGCCTGAAGGATGGCACTGTCGACAAATTGAAAGACCTGTTCAAGAAAAAAAAATAGGATTGCCTGCACGAATAGAAAAAGCCCCCCGGGAGCAGCGGTCAGAACCGCGTTTCCCAAGGGGGCTTGTTTTCTTTTTCTATCTCTTCATCTATTCCGTAGGATAGTTGAGAGCAGAGCTGCGTCCATCGACCTCAATGATCGATTTGGCATCATCACAGCTAGAGATGATCGGGCGCGTGCGATCAGTATCAGGA